>SKLO01000087.1 GCA_007123195.1 Verrucomicrobiales bacterium
AGTCACCGGCAGCAGCAGCTCCACGGTCAGCTCCAGCCGGCCCTCACCTTGCACCAACAGCAGCAGTTCGCCGCCGGGCGTGCCGGCGGCGGGTTCGGGGCCGGACTGCGGCGGTGCCTGCGGTTGTTGCAGTTGTTGCTGAACCTGCTGCTGTGCGTCCGCACCGCCATCCTGCGGTGGTTGCGGCAGCTGTGGGTCTTGTTGTTCCTGGGGTTCCTGGGGTTCCTGGGGTTCCTGGGGTTCGGGTTGCGGCGCGCCGCGGACCAGAGTGGCCCGCACCGGGCCCTCTTCGCCGTTGGCGCCGGGCGGGGTCACCCGGATCAGTCGGTCGGCCGGCAGTTCCAGCGGCAGCACGCTCCAGTCGGCGCTCAGCGAGTCGACCTCGAGCCGCACCTCGAGTCGGATCAAATCGCCGTGGTCGTGCAGATCGGCGTCGGCACGGCGGATCACGGCCGACTCGGGCGGCGCCAGTGGTTGGCCGTCGAGCCAACCGCCGCGCGCGGCGGCCGCCTGTTGCAGGCGCTCGAACTCCGCCCGGTCCAGCATCACCGCCTCCGGCATCTGGCGCAGCACCGTTCCCAGCCGGGAGGTCGGCACCCACAGTTCGTGGAGTTGGGCGGTGCGCTCCGGTTCGTCGGCCGCCGGCGACACGCCCGGCGACCACAGGGCGATGGACAGCAGCCCGGCTGCCGCCGTGGATTTGAGGTTCAGCCGCATGACTCAGGAAGGTTGCTTGGGGTTGTCCGCCGGCGGTTGCTCGTCGCTGTGGGGGCCGTCGGGGTGGGGCGGCTTCGGCGGCTCCGTGGTCGCCGCCGGCGGTTCCTTCTTCGCCGTGGCCGCGGCCTGTGCCTGCGCATCGGGCGCGGGCTTCGGCTTGGCCATTGGCCTGGGCATGCGCTGGTCGGCCGCGGCCGGGGCTGCCGATCCGCCGGCCGGACCGGGCATGGCTGGCGGCGGCGGGCCGTCACCCGGGCCGCCGGAACCGGGATCATCGGGGCCGCGATCCTGCGGCCGCCGTTCGGTCCGGCGCCGGCGCCATTGGTTCACCACCTGCAGGCTGCCGGTGGCCAGCCAGACCGGCACCGCCAGCGCCACCCCGACAAACCCGGCCAGCGGGATCGAGGCGTTCTGCCCCTGGATCAGGCCGGCCAGCAGCAGCAGGCCGGCGCCGCCGGCCACGGCATACAACACCCGCCGACCGGTCGGCACCAGCAACCCGCCGGCCAGCGCCAGCAGGAACCAGAAGCCCTCATACACCTGATGGCGGGTGCGGCTGCGGAAGCGCACCGTGACCTCGGCCGGTTCGGCCAGCCGGTGCAGTTCGTATTGCTGGCCCTCGCGCGACAGCTCGAGGTCAAACCCGCTGCCGCCCTGGCTGTCGAGCGCCGGTGGACCGCTCCACGGGCTGGGGCGCCGGCCCTCGATGTCGGGTCCCAGCGCCGGGATCAGGTAGTCCGTCGCCCGGCGGAAGCGTGCCCAACCGGATTGTTCCACCGGCAACCGCATGGGTCCCTGGAACCGGGTGAACACCGCCTCCTGCGGCAGGTAGAGACGCAGCCGCGACTGCAGGATCCTGACCTGGTCCACCGCCGGCACCGGGATCTGCCAGCGACCGCCGCCCGGCATGTTGCGGCCGGGGTCGTCGCTGGCGATCTCGTAGACCAGCCGCACCGGCACCGCCTGGTCGCCGTCGCCGATGCCGCTGCCCTCCAGCCGCACCAGCACCGCGTCGTCGTCGGCACGCTGCATCGGTTGCTGGCGGCCGTCGCCGACCTGGATGTCCGACACCAGCCGCGCGCCGTCCGGCAGGCGCAAGGTCAGGAACTGCTGCGAGCGGTTCTGCAACCACAACACCAGCTCGCAGGTCATGGCGCCGTCGGTCGACACCACCACGCTCAGGTCGGCATGCGGGATCACCGCGCCGGGCACGGCGAGGAAGGCGTTGCGCGACACCTGCAGGGTCAGGTCCACCGGGGGTTGGCGGTATTGCCAAGCGATGAAGACGCCGGCGCTGCCGCCCTGCCGCAGCTGGCGGGGATCGGTTTCCTCCAGACCGGACAAATCGGCCGACAGGATCTCGATGTTGCCCGACTTGGCCAGCGCCACTTGGCCCAGCTCCTGGAACACTCCGGGCGTGCGCAGGAACGGCACTTCGATGGTCTCCGCCCGCCCGGCCTCGAGACCTGGCAGCGGTCGTTCGAGGGTGGGCTCGAGCACCAGTTCGCCGAGGGTGCGTTCGCGCAGCACGATTTCCCACAGCTGCATGCCGTCGATCGACAGGTCCTCGCTGTCGTCGGCGTCGGCGCCTGCCTCGACGACCGCATCAGCATCGGCGTCTGCTGCATCAGCATCAGCATCAGCATCTGCATCTGCATCTGCATCCGCATCCGCATCCGCATCCGCATCGGCGTCAGGATCGGCGGCCTCGGCCTCGGCCTCGTTGTCGGTGGCGGCCTGCGGGCGGCGGATTTCGCGGATCGCCGGGTGCACCAGGCGCAGTTCGTCGGCGATCGAATCCGGCACCGCCAGGGTGAACCGATCGATGCCGGCGTAGCGCACGTCGAGCTTCAGCAGCCAGCGGTAGACCACCCGTTGTTCCTCCAGGGTGACCCGTGCCAGCAGGTCGCTGCTGACCTGTGGTTGGCGCTCGGTGAAGCGCATCAGCCCGCCCTCGGACGGGTCCCGGTAGGTGAACGCCACGGTCACCCCGTCGTCGGCGGCGGACCGGGTTCCGGCGGCGCGGTCGGCCGGCCGCAGGTCGCCGGTTTGCTCGGTGTTGGGCTCCAGTGAGCTGTCGATCCGCACCTCCAGCCGGCCGTCGTGGCGGCGGGTGCCCTCGCTCACCAGCACCGGGAGCGGCAGGGCTTCGGCCGGTTCGGCACGGTTGCGCCAGCCGCTGACGGTGACCTGTGAGGAGCCGAGCAGCGGTTCGACGAAACGGATTTCCAGCACCCGGTCGGCGCCCTCGCCGAGGATCGCGAAATCCTCCACCGCGGGTCCCGCGGCCTCGATGCCTTGCCAACCCTCGGGCAGGCCGACGCGGGCGTTGAAGATGCCGACCCGCCGGACCGCGTAGGTGAGGCTGGCCTGCAGTTCCGCCCGCTGGGGCGTCACGCTGAGATGGATGACGCTGTTCATGTCAACCACGGGCTCGGCCTGGCTGACAGCGGCTGACAGTTGCACCGGCACCTCGAGGAACCGGTAATGGCCGGCCGACTCCAGTTGATCGCGCTCGTCGCGATCGGCCTGGCGGGTCAGGCCGGGGCCGGGATCCACCGCCAGCTCCAGCTCGGATTCATTGAACAGCGCCACGGTGCCGCGCTGCCGGACCGCCCCGCGTACCTGCGGCAGGGGCGCATCGAACTCGGCCGGCAACCCCGCCAGCGCCGATTCCAAGGTCAACCTGACCGTCCAGTCGAGTTCGACCTCGCGCAGTGTGCGCACCACCAGCAGGGGGGGCTCGTCCTCGCCGTCGCCGTCCTCGATTTCCCAGTCCAGCAGGTGGTCGGCCTGCACGTCGAGCACCAGCTGGCCGGCTGGGAGTTCGATCTCCACCCGTTCCAACCCGGCCCGGAGAATGCGCAGGTTCAGGTCCACTTCGCTGGTGACCACCCCGGGGCGGACCACGGTCTGCACGCTGGTGTCGACAAAATACAGCGGCTCCAGCGCCTCGGCTTCGCTCGGTTCGCGCCAGCCCAAGGTCAGGTCGCTGACGCCACCGAAGAACAACGACAACGCCGTGCGCGGCGCCGGTTCATCCTCGTCGGCCGCTTGGTCGGCCGCGGCGCTGGTGTAGGGCAGGCCGGGTTGCAGGTCGAATTCCAGTTCAGCGCCCGGCAGATCGGCTTCCAGCCGGCCGACCGCGGCCTCGGGCAACTGCAAGCGCACCCGGCTGCGGCCGCCCTCTTCGATCACCGGCACCAGCATGCGCAACGTCACCTCGTGCACGCCGCGTCGCGGCAGCAGCAGGTCGAGCCCGTCGGCCGAGCGGTGCAGCAGGGCGTCGCCGGTGTCGCTGTCAATGATCGGCGGCAGCCCGGTGCCGCCCAGGCGCACCCGGCTCCAGCCCTCGCGCAGCGCCTCGGCTTCGATGCGCGCCTCGATCTCCAGTCCGCCTTCGGTCAGGGTGGCGCGGTAGTCGGCGCGCCGCAGCAGCCCGCCCTCGGGCGCCGCGGCCTGGACCGCGCGATCGCGCAGGAACGCCTGCCACAGGTTCTCGTATTCCTGGTAGGGCAGGAACACCCCGCGGCCCTGCTGCTCGAACACCGCCTCCAGATTCTCAAACGGAATGTAGACCGTGCGCTCGACTGTTGGCGCCGCGGGCTCTGGCTCTGGCTCTGGCTCTGGCTCGGGCGGCGGCGGCGGCGGCGGCGGCTCGGCAGGCGGCGTTGGCTCGGCCGGTTCGGTGGCGGCCGGCGGGTCGGCATCGGCTTCAGCCTCCGCGGTCTGGGCTGACAGCGGGGCGACCGGTGGCCAGGTCGCCACGGCCACGACCGCTGCCAGCATGAGGACCCGCCAAGCAGCGGCCGGGACAAGGGAACCCGCCACCGCTGGGCGGCGCGGGGGGATCGATTCGGGGTCGGTGGAGTCCATCGCTGCAAGGGGCATGTTCGCGCGCCACCGGGCAGGGTGCCGGGGGTCGACCACAATTAACCCCCGAAGACTGGAATCCCCGAGTAAAAAATGTGTAAACTCGGGGTCATGTCAGGCTTGCTGTTGAACGAACAAATCTACCTTGATGTGATCCAGTGGCGGCTGCCCTCGGTGCAGCGATTCCTGTGGATCTTCACCGCCGACATCAAGGACCTGCACGTGCAGCGCCACGGGCGCTTCGTGCCGTTGCTCGACATCCTCGCCGAACGGGTGCGCGCCGGGGTCGAGGTGCGCCTGATCCACGCCAAGGAACCCGGGCCGCGGTTCCGGTTCGACTTCGACCGCCACCGCGAGCTGATCGAGAGCGAGCTGTTCGAGCGCATTCTGTGCCCGCGCATGCACATGAAGATCCTGGTGGGCGACGGCCGCTGGGTGTTCATCGGCTCCGCCAACCTCACCGGCGCCGGCCTTGGCGCCAAGCATCCCGACCGCCGCAACTTCGAGGCCGGCTGGCTCAGCGAGGATCCCGCGGTGATCGCCCAGGTGCTGGAGTTCGCCGACACCTTCTACCTCGGCGACCACTGCCGCACCTGCCGCCTGCGCGACGTCTGTCCGGAGCCGCTGGCGTGAACACCCTCCGGGCTCAGTCGTTCCAGCCCTGCTGTTCGACGATCGCGTCGATCGCCACCCGTGCCGGATAATCCTCCGGCAGGGCGTTGAAGCGGGCGAGGTAGTGCAGCGCCCGCTCCAGTTCGCGCACCTGGCCCTTGCGCTGCTCCAGCTCGTCGTCGGACAGGCCTTGCAGCGACTCGACCTCGGCTGCGGTCATGGCGTCGACCTTTTCCATCGCGTCGTCGTGGGTTTCGTAGGCCAGCGATTCAAGGTAACGCAGCATTTGTGCCCGGCCCTCCAGGGTGTCGGCGTGGGCGCGGATGCCGGCGGCGATTCGTTCCCGCTTGGCGGCGGTGGCCTCGAGGCTGAGCTGGCCGTCGGTGCCGCCTTCGACCGCGCGCGGCGGCAGCGGGCGCACCCAGATGTTGCGGAAGCGCACCTTGTCGCCGTGGTCCTGCAGCATCAGCGGGCCGGTGGCGGCGAACTCGCGCGGCTCCGAGCGTCGCATGTGGCCGCCACCGCCTTCGAGCGGGGTGTGGTCCTGCACCAGCACGCCGTTGATGAACACGGTGAAGTAGCCGGGATCCACCTCGACCCCGTCCTTGAAAACCGGGCGGCGGAAGATGATGTCGTAGCTCTGCCACTGGCCGGGTGGGCGCAGCGGGTTGGCCATCGGCGGGTTGACCCCGTAGAGCGAGCCGGCGAAGCCGTCGGCGTAGGTGGGGTTGTCGTAGTTGTCGAGGATCTGGATCTCGGTGCGGCCCATGAGGAACACGCCACTGTTGGCCCGGCCCTGGCCGCTGCCGCTGACGTCCTCCGGCGCCGACCATTCAAGGTGCAGCTGCACGTCGCCGAAATGCTCCTTGGTGCGGATGTTGCCGGTGCGCGGCTCGGTCACCAGCGCACCATCGACCAGCTCCCACTCCATCGGCGCCTGGCCGTCGTCGCGGGTGGATTCCCAGTTGGCCAACGATTCCTCGGTGCCGTCGAACAGCACGATGGCGTCGGAAGGCGGCACGCCGGGCGTGTCATGGCTGCTGAAGGTGCCGGGCTCGACCCGCACCGGCTGGGGGCGGTTGCGGTCGTGCACCGCCCATGGATGGGTTTCGTCAGGGGCGTCACCGGCGAACACGGGGCCGCCGACACTGGGTTCCAGCGGGGTGACCTCCTCATCGGCGACGGCGCACGGCAGCGAACCGGCGGCGAGCATTGAGGACAAACCAAGGGCGAACAGGGGGCGCGTAGGGTTCATGAGGCATTGGCTACACCGTCCGGCGGCAGTGGACAACCGGGATTTGCAGCGATGGGTGCCACGTGCCGCGACGGGGCTCGTTGCCCGCGCAGGCCGACGGAACCACCGGGGACCCAAGGTCCTTGAGGGCGCCGCGAGGGGGCAGGTCCTCGCCGCTGGCTGGGCCGGCCCAACCGTGGCCGCGGGTGGGCCGTCATGGCGGCGGCAACGCCGGCCTTGAAGGCGGCGGGCTGGCTGCCTGACCGGTGGCCCGGCGGGAGAGGGACCAGGGAACCGCGGCAAGTCGGGACTGGCTGCCGTTGCTTCCGTCAGGACCTGGCGGATTCACCGGCCCGGCCTCCACGGCCCCTGGAACGGTCAACATGCCACAATCCAACAGACTGACAAGTGAAAGCGGCGATTGGAAAAATCGACCGGGGGAGCAGCCGAGGCCGCCGACCGGGGCTCCCAATCCGGCCTCTATACGGTGTTTTTGGGGGGCACTGGAAAATTCCCGTGCAATCTGGCCAAAAAATGGTTGTCACCCGACCACGCCCCCCGCTACAATCGGTCCCTGATCGGGGAAACCCCCGTGCAACTTCCTTGCACCCACATCCATGGCCTGGAAAATTCTTACCTCACTCACAGCGGTCTGCCTGGCCGTGACCGCCACCTTCAGCTACTTCAACATGAAGGATCTGGAGGCGGAGCGCCAGCTGCTGCAGTTCGCCAACACCAACCGCGACGCGACGGTCGACCGCAAGCGCCAGGGCGACGAGAAGCTGAATGAAACCAAGGATCTGATTGTCCGCACCGAGGGCGAACTGACCCAGGCCCAGCAGGATCTCACCAACACCAACAGCCAGATTTCGGACAAGGAAATCGAGATCGCCCGCTTGCGCACCCAGCTGCAGCAGAGTCAGGCACGCGTGGCTCAGCTGGAAGAGCAGATCCAGGAGGCCGGCGGCATCGAGGAACTGCTGGCCGAGACCCAGCAACTCCAGCGCAACCTTGAGGAGGCCCAGGCGACCATCGCCAGCCGCCAACAGCAGTTGGCAATCGCCACCAACCGTCTGGCGGATCTCACCGCCAGCATCCGCAACTATCAGGAACTGGAAGGCCGCCAACGAGCCGGCCGCCTGGCCGACGACTTTCAGGCCCGGGTCACCTCGGTGTTTCCCGACTGGGGCTTCGTGATTCTCGATCGCGGCAACCTTGCCGGTGCCTACTCCAACGCCACCCTGGAGGTCCGCCGCGGCGGCACTACGGTCGGCCAACTGCGGATCGGCAATGTCGAGCAGCAGGTGGCGTTCGCCGATGTTGTGCCGAACACCTTCGACGCCGGCGACATGCCTCGGGCCGGTGACGTGGTGGTGCCTGCAGCCGTCTCCGCCGGCGCCCCGACCCCCGACGCCGTCGGTGGCTTCGGTCTTCCCGAGGTCGAGCAGCCCGCCCCACCGGCCGACGCCGCCCCCGTGCCGGGCGACATCGACCTGCCCGATGACCCGATGGACGACAACGATCTGTTCGGTGAGCCGATGCCCGAAGTGCCGATGGACGAGTTCGATGCCGATCCCGGCATCGATCAGGCACCCATGGACGACGACTTGTTCGGTGATCCGGCACCGGGAGCCGGCCCGCCCATGGACGACGGCGCCGACCCGTTTGACGGCGCTCCGGCCGCCCCTCCGGCCATGGACGACGACGGTGCCGATCCCTTCGACGGCGCCCCGCCCGCCGATGACGCCATGATGACCGACCCCGCCATGGGCGATAATCCGTTCTGAACCAAAAACCGTCCGCGCCCGATCCGCCCGCCTTTATCAGCCCCTACCTGCTTTCCTTCTGACCTATGAAGATCCTTCTTATCCTCGGAACCCTGGCCATGATTGCCACCGGCTACTTTGCCTGGACGAACTTCGAAGAACTCAAGGAGACACGGATTGAGAAAGACCGCCTCAACTCCGAAATCGAGCGCCTGCTTGGTGACATCGACAGCCTCGACGCGGAAATCCGCAACGAGTTCACCACCCTCACGGCCGTCGAGGGCGATCGCGACGAGACCCGGGTCAACCTGCGTGATGCCGAGCGCCGACTGGCGGGTGCCGTGGCCCAGGCTGAAGCCCTCGAGGACAGCCTGCGCACGGAAGAGGCCAAGATCGCCCGCTACGAGCAGGAACTGGAGCGACTGCCGCCCGGCCTGACCATCGACAACGTGCGCGAACGCCTTGAGGAAATGCGCACCACTCTCGCCGCCCGCACCGCCGAGATCGAGAATCTGGACGGTGAAATCACCACCATTGAAGAAGGTGTGGAGCGCAATCAACGCAGCCTCGACGGCTACGTGGCCCGGCAGGCCGAGCGCCGCCGCGCCTTCGACCTGAACTCCACCGAGGGCCTGATCACGGCCATCAACCGCGACTGGGGCTTCGCCGTGGTCAATCTGGGCGAGAACTCCGGAGTGTCCCCGGACACCACCTTCGTGGTCAAGCGCGGCACCCAGAGCCTCGGCAAGCTGACGGTCATGTCCATCGAGCCGGGCTCGACCGTCACCAACATCAACTACGACACCATCCCCGACAACGTCGAACTCCAGCCCGGCGACCGGGTGATCCTGGAGAACCTCAATCGCTGATGGC
>SKLO01000283.1 GCA_007123195.1 Verrucomicrobiales bacterium
ACCGAGACTCTGGAAGCCCGGGCGGATGAGACTCCCGTCCAAGCCCCGCCCCCAAAATCAGATGCAATCCGGCAGGTTTCACGGCAGTTTGTCGCATGCTTGCCAAGGACCAACCCCACAGTGGCGCCGCGGCCTCGAACGGAGGCGCCGCCCGCCCACCCGCCTCGATTGACTTCCCCACCCTCGACGGCCTGCCGCCGCTGGCGGGGTTGTGCACCCCGGAACAGGCCATGGCCCCGGGGCTGACCGTGGCTGAATCGGTGCAGCGGCTGAAGCGCGAGCACTACCTGCTCAGGCGACTGGCCGAGTGCTGGCTCGCCCGGCTCACCGCCGAACCGGTCTACGAACTGAAGATGGCCTACAGCCTGCACGCCCACCTCGCCACCGAGCACGCCGGTGCCATCCGCAGCCGCGTGGCCGAGATGCGCACCCCGCCGCTAGGCCTGGAGGAGGTGCCCCATCCGGCGCTGGAACGACTGCTCGACGAGACCCGCTCCGCCCCCGACACCCCGGCGCTGCTCCGCGCCGTCTATCAGGTGGTGCTGCCGGCCTTGATCGACTGCATGCGGCGGCATCGCGAAGACACCCATGCGCTGGCCGACCAGCCCACCCGGCGGCTGCTGCGCTTCGCCCTGCTTGAACTGGAGGAAGCGCTCGACTACGGACACCGCGCGGTCGAATGCCTGGCCGCGGCCGAACCGGCCGCCGCCACCGACGACTGGCTGCAGCTGCTGCGCGACTGCATCACCGCCGCCGGCGGCATCGACGGCACCGGTGAGACCAGCGACCTTGCCCCGCCGCGTCGGCACTCGCGCCAGCCACTGGCGCTCGAAAAGTCGCCGCGCCGGGATGATCGATTCCCGGACCCCTACAACATGGGCGTGCACGCCGAGCAGTTCCTCAACGACCCGGGCTTCGCCGAGCGCGACAAGGTGCTGATGATGTATTACAAGCGGCTGCGCGAGATCGATGTGCCGGAAATGATGGCCACGATCCTGATCGAGTCACCGGACAAGCCGTTCGGGTTCCACCGCGACATGACCCGGCAGTTGTGGGACGAGGCCCGCCACGCCATGATGGGCGAGGTCGGTTTCCGCAGCCTCGGCATCGACTGGCCGCGTTTTGTGATGGTCAACTTCACCTGGTCGAAAGGCCTCAACGAACAGCTCACCGCGCGCGAGCGCCACGCCGTGCTCTACTTTATCGAGCAGGGTCTCATGACCAGGACCGGCAAGCGCTTCGAATGGGAACTCGGGCGCGACTCGGGCGACCGCCTGGCCGAGTTGTTCCAGGATTTCGACTGGGCCGACGAGGTGCTGCACGCCCGCATCGGGCGCGACTGGTACACCAGCGGGTTTGAAAGCCAGAAGGACGCCATCGACTACGGCTCGGAGTGCTGGGACAAGGTGCTGATCAACTGGGATCAATGGAAGGCCGAGGGCCTGACCGAGCACCGCAACTGGTGGCCGGACCTCTATCGCGAGGCCAGCCGGCTGCGCGGCGAGACGCCCGACCCGAAGACGCTGGCCTTCAGCACCACCTACGAGCAGACCCGCGCCGATTTGAAAGCCATCGCCGCCAACGCCTGACCGGCGTCATCAGGCATCAGGCATCAGGCATCAGGCGCCGGGACGATGGCAACGATGCCGACTCTCCGCTCCACCATTCTTGTCCTTGTATTCATGAGGTTTCCGATCATCCGCTCCGGCTGCGTGCCAGGCCGAGGGCCGGCGCTCGCCGCGCACCGGCGCCCGGCTACACGGCAGAGCCGCCGGCCGTGACGGCAACCGCGCCGCCCTGCCCCGCCGCCGGAGGCGCCCCGCCGGCACGGGAGTCGATCGCCGCGAACACCCCGCCGCCAAGCAGCACCTCGCCGTCATACAACGCGCACACCTGGCCCGGAGTGAGCGCGCGCTGCGGTTGCTCGAACACGACCGTGCCGCCAGCGGTCACTTCGTCGACATCGTCTTCACCATCGGCATCGGGTTGCCAACGCGCCGGCACCACTGGTGCGCGGTAGCGCGGCATCGCGCCCAACGGACCCGGCGGCGGCGCCTGACCCACCCAGCTCATCGATTCCAGCCGGCATCGTTGGGCATACAACAACGGCGCGTCCGGCCGGTCGAAGGCCACCACCAACTGGTTCTCCGGGCCGCGTTTCGCCACCACCACGTAGGCCTCGCGGTAGGCATTGGACGGCACCCCGATCCCCTTGCGCTGGCCCAGCGTGTAGAAGTGCAAACCGCGGTGCCGACCCAGCACACGGCCCTCCAGATCCACGATGTCGCCGGGCGAATCCTCCACGAATGCCGCCAGGAAATCGCGCATCTTCACATTGCCGATGAAACAGATGCCCTGGCTGTCTTTCTTGGCCGCGGTCGGCAGCCCGAGTTCATGCGCCAGCCGCCGCACCTCCGGCTTTGGCAGGTCGCCGACCGGGAACTCGGCGGCCGCCACCTGGTGCTGCTGCAGCAGGGCGAGGAAATAGCTCTGGTCCTTGTTGCGGTCGACGCCGCGCAACAGCTCGAACGAACCGTCCGGCCGCTGGCGGCGGCGGGCGTAGTGCCCGGTGGCCACCGTGTCGTAGCCCTCCGCCAGGGCGAACTCGAGGAAGGCGCCGAACTTGATCTCGCGATTGCACATCACGTCCGGGTTCGGCGTCACGCCCTGGCGGTAGCCGGCCAGCAGGTAGTCCACCACCCGGCTGCGGTAGGAATCCATCAGGTTGACCACCTGGAACCCGATCCCGAGGTGATCGGCCACCGCGCGCGCGTCGACGATGTCCTGCTGCCACGGGCAGTCGCCGATCACGTTCTCCTCGTTGATCCAGTTCTTCATGTAGGCGCCGGTCACCCGGTGGCCGGCCCGCACCATCAGCGCGGCCGCCACGCTGCTGTCGACCCCGCCCGACATCGCCACCAACACGTTCGCCATGCCCTACCCTACCACGCGCCCGCATCGCTTCACCCCGAAATGCTCCGGTCGCAGGACCGGCGATGAACCGGCCCACCAGCACAGGCCTGTCCGCGGGGGTTGCGCGGGGGTTGCGCGGGGGTTGCGCGGGGGTTGCGCGGGGGTTGCGCGGGGGTTGCGCCAGGAGGGGGGGGCACCGGCCATCTTTACCTGCCACCGGCCCATCAGGGCGCCGTGCGGCGACGGCGGCCAAGCAGCAGGAACAGCGCCCCGAAGCCAGCGAGCAACGCCCGGCCCGGCTCCGGCACCGGGGAGAACGCCAGCGAATACTTGTCGCCGAGGTAGGCACCCACCAGGTTGATCTCGTCGAGGCCGAGCGCGCGGTCGTAGACCAGCACCTCGGCCAGGTCACCAATGAACTCGCGGTTGTTGAACAATGCGCCGCCGATGCCGAGGTTGGCGCCGTCGAGGTTGAAGTGTTGGAAGAAGCCGGGGTCGTCGATCAGCAATCCGTCGGCGTTCCAGGCGCGGGTGCCATTGGCGTCGGCCACCACCGTGAGGATGTGCGACCCCAACGGCAGGGTGCCGGCCTCGGTGTAAAAGTTGTCGCCGCCCTGGCGCAACCGCAGGCGCTCGTCGCGCGGCGGCGGGAATCCATCGGGATTGTGGGTGCCGACATCGATCATGGCGGCGGTGCTGGTGCCGAACAGCTCGCTGTTCTGAGTCAGGGTGTCGTAGTCGAACACCATGAAGATGGTGCGCTCGTCGCCGGCGCCGATCGGCAGGCCGCCGGCGACCGTCAGCTGGTCGCGGTTGAACGCCAGCGCCGGCCGGCCGCCGATGACGTCGTAGTTGAGCTGGGGGCGCTTGGCGGAGTCGAGCGCCACGGCGTGATGGTTGTTTCCGCTCTTGTCGCTCCACTGGGTGACCTCGTTGCCGGACATGGTCAGGGTGGTGGCGTCGTTGGCGTCGAGCCACAGTTGCAGCCCGTTGGTGACGCCCAGCTGGGCGGGCGCGGTGAAGGCACCGGCGACGCCGTATTTCTGCTGCAGGGCGTGGCCGACGTCGTTGAGTTCGGTGTTGGTCAGGGCGCGGTTGAACACCAGCAACTCGGACAGGTCGCCCCGATAGGCGCGACTGCCGAAGTTGGCGCCGCCGACCTGCACGTTGCTGCCCATGGCGAAGTGTTGGAAGCTGCCTGAATCGTTGATCAGCGGCGCGCCGTTGCGCTCGGCCACGGTGCCGGCGGGGCTGAGGGCGCGCACGGTCAGCAGGCTGGTGCCGGTGGGGAAGGTGCCCGCACCGGAGTAGATGTTGCCATCGCCGGAGGCGGTATCGTCGCGCAGCCGCAAGCGCTGGCTTTGGCTGAACGTGCCGACGTCGATCATGGCGTTGGTGCCGGTGCCGATCAGCTCATTGTTGTTGACCAGCGCTGAGTAATTCATGACGGCGATGACAGTGCGGTCCTGGCCGCCGGCGATGCCGAGGTTGCCGGCCAGGTTCATCGGGTCGAGGTCAAAGCGCACGGTCGGCAACCCGTTGATTCCGGCTGCCACCAGTGATGGCCGGTCGGCGGCACTGGCCGGGGAGGCATGGTGCAGGTTGCCGGACTTGTCGTTCCACTGCAGCACCTCCTGGCCGGACAGGGACAGGGTGGTGGCGTCGGTGGCGTCCAGCCACACGGTCAACCCACCGGTGGTCTGCGGATTGGCGGCGGAGGTGGACAGGGACGGCGTCGGGGCCGGTCCGGACCAGCCAAACGCGACCGCAACGGCGGCGGCGGCCACCGTCGTCAGCACGCGGGTGATGTTGAGAGGGGGAAACAAGGACGGGGGCATGATGGAGAGGAAAACCGGGATGGACTTGTCCTGTTGAGAACGTCAGGCAGGGGGTGATTCTTGCAAGCGCGGCGTGACCGTTGGGAACTGCCGCTCACCGGGCTAGTTCGACCGTGAACTCCCGGCTCCACTCGCCCTGGGGCAGCCGGGCGCTGAAGCGCACCTGGTGGCTGCCCGCAGTGGTCATTTCCAGAGTGGTCCGGAGGGTGTCGTCGCTGGTGAAACGGGCGGGACCGGGAGCCCGCACCACGGTCCAGCGGTAGTCCGGTCGCCGCCCGGCCGCGAGCAACTCCGGGCCGGCCTCGAGCATCGGCGCCAGCCTCGCCTGGCGTTGCGGCAGCGGCACCGGTTCGGGATCCAGCCCGTGGATGCGCAGACCTCCCTGACGGGCGGCCAATTGATCGAGGTAGAGCGACTGTGGCTGGAGATCGGCGCCGCGCCCGCGGCCCTCGACGTGGTCGATGGGATCGGTGTTGGGCCGCCGACTGCCGGTGGCGACCCCTGGACGCGGCCCCGAGGTGCCGATGACGTAACCGTAGCGGGCCTGCTGGGTCTTGACCACGTCGCCGTGTTGGTTGCCGCGGCTCTCGATGTTCCAGAACACGCTGTGCGCGGCCGTCACCAGGTGTTGGGGATGGGATCCGTGGGGCCGGTAGATCGAGGCGAAGAAACTGTTGTCGGCCACGCACTGGTCCACCAGGTTCGAGTGACTGAAGTGCATGTGATGATCGCTGCCGCTGCCGCTCGGGCGGCCCAGCACCGCGCGGCGGGTCTCGCGGTCGAGGCAGTCGTGGATCACATTGCCGCTGGTGCCCATCGAGGAGAATACGAAGCCGTGGCGGTTGCGGTCGCTGACACAACGGATGACGAGGTTGTCGGCCGAGTTGGTGAAGCGGTAGTGATAGCCGTTGCCGCCGGCGCCGCCGTAGAGGCTGTTGCGCATGACCACTTCCTTGATGGTGAGGCCGCGGCAGTGGGAGATGATGAGGCCGTTGCTGAGGAAGTGGGTGTCGAGCGTGTTGTCTTCGGGACGAAAGCTTTCGACCCGGCGGACCCAGCTGTTCCACACCCGTTCCAACCGGATCAAGGCGGAGCCGTGGGTTTGATAGGCGGCCGCCGAGGAGTTGCCGAAGGCGGCTTCCACCCAGCCCGATGCGTCGTGGTCGGGGTGCTCAAGGTTGCCGATCGAGAAGTCCTCGAGACCCACCTCGGCGAGGGGCTCGGCGCCCAGCCGTTCGACCCGCGCCGAGTCGCGCTGCCAGAGGGCGTAACGGGTCGGGGCGTCGAGCAGCAGGTGGTGGCGGTCGCGGTCGATGGCCAGCACCCGTCGCGGGTAGGACAGACCGGCAAAGCGCCGGGCATGAGGCACCCAGCGCGGTTCATGCTCCTGCAGCCACGCCTCGGTGGCCTCGCTGCGCACCACCACGAGGTCACCGCGCCGGAACGACCGGCTGTCGGCCACCGGCACCACCTGGGTCGGCCCCGGCAGGTCCATGGTGATTCGTTGCAAGGTCCGGTTGGATCCGGTGAAACCGGCCTCGCCCGGGCCGCTGACACGAATCACACTGCGCCCGCGCATGTCGTGGCTGGTGTTGACGATGAAGGTGCGATCGACGCCGGCGCCGCGCAGCACCACATGGGAGGCGGAGATTTCGAGCGCAGCCGGGCGACCCTCGGGCGGGCGCACCCGGAAGGTGCCGGGCGGCAGCCGGACGACGCCGCCCCCAGCCCGCTGGACCGCATCGATCGCGGCCTGGATGGCGTCCGTGCTGTCGCGCCGGCCGGTGGGATCGGCGTCGAACCGGCCCGTGGTGACGTCCGCCACGGGTCCCTCGACGTCCGGCAACGGGCGGTCGCCACGGTGGTAGCCGGCGTGGGAAAAGTCCTGGATCAACCGGTCCTGGTAGAAGCGGGAATCCAGCGCCGGCGGCGTCCAGTCATGGGGATACAACTCGCTGCGCCAGCTCTCGGCCACGGCGGTGCTGGCAGCGGCGGCGGTGGCCAGCCATGCCCATGCGAGGCGCGCCACACGCCTGCCGCGGGCGGGCCTCGTCGGGCTGGTGCTACCGGTCATGCGCGGGGGATCGCGGTGGGTATCACGTCAGGAGCGCAAGGCCTCGCCGCTGTTGCTGTCGGCGATGGTGTAGTGCTCGCGATGCATGGTGGGATCGCTGCGGAAGGTGAGCCGGCCGGCATGGCGCCGCTGCAACTCGGCCAGCAGCTGCTCGTCCTCGGTGCGCAGCCGTTCCATGACCGGCGGGCTGACGGTGACGATCAGGTCGCGGTTGGCCTCGCCGGCCTGGCTCATGGCGGCGGCGAGGGCGCGCTGCAACTCGACGCTCATGGTCAGGGTGGACTTGATGATGCCGCGCCCCTGACAGTAAGGACAATTCTCATACATTGAGTCCGACAGGCTTTCCTGCAGGCGCTGGCGGGTCATCTCCATCAGGCCGAGGGCGGACAGCGGCAGAACCTGGGTCTTGGCCTTGTCGCGCTTGAGCCGGTCCTTCATCATGCGGTAGACCTGTTGCTGGTCCTTGCGCGAGCGCATGTCGATGAAGTCGACCACGACCAGTCCGCCGAGGTTTCGCAGGCGCAGCTGGCGGGCGACCTCGGCGGCGGCCTCGAGATTGGTCTCGAGGATGGTCTTGTCCATGTTCTTGCCGCCCTTGTTGCGCCCGGTGTTGACGTCGATCGAGATCAACGCCTCGGTCTGGTCGATGACGATGTAGCCGCCGCAGGGCAGCCACACCTGGCGGAAGAAGGCGTCCTCAATCTGCTTGGTGATGCGGTAGGCGTCGAAGATCGGCCGCGGTCCCTGGTAATGCTTGATGCGCTTCTTCGCGCGTCGCGAGATCTGCGAGGCCAGGGTGGTCATGCGCTCGACCATGTCGTGGTCGTCGCACACCACCTCGTCGATTTCGTCGGTGAGGAAGTCGCGCACGGTGCGCTCGACCAGGTCCGGCTCCTCGAAGCACTGTACCGGCGCCTTCTCGGTGTCGCGGATCTCGGCGATCTGGCGCCATTCCTCGAGCAGGAAGTGCAGGTCGCGGACCAGGAAACGGTGGCGCTGGCCGGCGGCGCAGGTGCGGAAGATGACGCCCATGCCCTCGGGCACGTCCATCTTCATGAGCACCTGGCGCAGCCGGGCGCGCTCCTGCGGGTCATCGATCTTGCGCGAGATGCCGAACTGGCCGTTGAGCGGCATCAGCACCAGCAACCGGCCGGCGAGCGAGATGTTGGTGGTCACCCGCGGCCCCTTGGTGCCGATCGGGCCCTTGGTCACCTGCACCAGCACCTCGGCCCCGACCGGATAAATGTCGGGGATGTCCTTGGAGGTGACCTTCGGCTTGCGCTGCTTGCCGCCGCTGCGGTCGATCTCCTCCAGCCCGCCGTCCAGCGCCGCCGGGATCGCGTCCCAGAAGTGGAGGAAGGCGTTCTTTTCCATGCCGATGTCCACGAACATGGCCTTGAGACCCTGCTCGATGTTCTTGACCCGGCCCTTGAAGACCGAGCCGACAATGTTGCGCTCACCAGGGCGTTCGATGCTGTATTCCTCGAGCACGCCATCCTCCAGCAGCGCCACGCGGTGCTCGAGTTTCTCGCAGTTGATGATCAGGCGCGTGCTGTCCGCCAGATCGCTCGGCTTTTGAAAAGCCTTCTTGATTCGATCCATCATTCCCATGGTGCAATTTGTGTAAGAGGTTCAGTGCTGGGGCGGCCGGGAGGTGGCCGGTCGCCGGGGTTGAAGCTGGTCTTGTAATAGAGTGTTAGATTCTGGTTACGCTGTCCCGGCTCAATCGGAAACGGGACCGCCCTGGTCCCACAGCCCGGCGCGCGGCACCGGCACCGCGCGGGGTATGGTGTCAGGCCCCTCGTCGGCCTCGGGCTCGATCGTCGGCTCGGCCACCGGCACCGCCTGGATCGCCGGCTCGACCGACGGGATGGCCCCGACGTCCTCGCTTTCCCAGTCGAGTTCGCCGACGTCCGGCAACTGGTCGGAGTCGGCAAACACGACCTGGTCGATGAACTCGAAGTGACCCTCGGCCGGTGCCAGCGGACGCGGTGTCACCCGCCATCCCTGTTCCATGGCCAGCGCCTGCTCGAGGATGCGGTGGGCGATGGGCGCCGAAACGCCGCCGCCGCTGCGCGCGCTCTCGGTGAACACCGCCACCGAGTAGCGGGAGTTCTCATACGGCGCGAACATGATGAACCAGGAGTCGGTTTCCCGGCGGCCGCGGCGCGTCACCTGGGCGGTGCCGGTCTTGCCTCCGGCCTCGTGGTCCTCCA
>SKLO01000440.1 GCA_007123195.1 Verrucomicrobiales bacterium
CCCCGGCCTCGCGGACGCAGCGCCCGTAGGTTGAATTGTCATCAATTCGACCGGGGTGCGGGTCGCTCGTTCCTTGCGCCTGCTACCTTAGCGGCCGCTTTCGCCCTCTGCGAATGGACCCTGACCGTGGTCCCGGCACCGGCGCATTCGCATCACGCACAGGAGGTCAAATTGCGCCAATTCAACCTGCAGGGCTGCTGCCCATGGGCAGAGATTTGACGGGGCCGCCGCCCCATGACGTCCCGCCTTACCCCAGGCCTCGCGGACGCAGCGCCCGTAGGTTGAAATATGAATCCTTCCGTGACTGCACACCAACTCCCGGCAGGGCTGCTCCCCCGGGGTTGTTCAGGATCGTGGCACTGGAGGGGAAACGCGGGCGGTCGGCTGGGGCACGGGCGCGGTGTGGGTCTCGGGCTGTTGCTGCAGCTTTTCGTCTTCGTTGGCGTCGCCCGCCTCCGGGTCGGCGGATGGTTCGTCGGAGGTCGCCCCGCTGTCGGCGGCGGCCTGGGCTTCGAGTTCCTCAAGGGAGAGTTTGCCATGTGTCCCCGCGGCCACGGCTGCCTGTTCGGCGGCTTCGGCCTCCGCCTCCTCGCGGGCGCGCTGCTCTTCCTCGGCCTTGGCGGCCGCCTCGCGCTCGGCCAGTTCCTTCTCGCGGCGTGCATTCTCGCGTCGCGCCGCACCGAGGTCGGTGACTTTCATCACCACGATCAGCACCACCATGATGCCGGCCAGGCCGAGGATGATCATGTTGAGCATCGAGGCGAAGCCGCTGTCCTCTTCGGCTTCGGCTTCGGCGGCGGTCGGTTGCCCGTCGGTGGGAGGAGTCGTCGCGGCGGTGGAGTCGCTGTCGTCCGCCCCGGTAGTGGCGACCGTGGCGGCTGGTTCCGGGTCGGTGGCGGTCTCCGTCTCGGGCGTGGCCGGAGTGGCAGCGTCGTCGGCAGGGCTGTCCGGCGCGATCTCGGTGACCTCGGGATCGGCCTCGACGGGATCGACGTCGGGGGTTGGCTCGGTCTCGGCGGGTTCACCTTGGGCTGCCTCGGCCATGGCCTGCTGGCGCTGGCGCTCCTGTTCGGCGCGTGCGGCCTCGTCGGCCTCAGCCTGATCGGCGGCGATGGCCTGCTGGCGCTGGCGTTCTGCCTCGGCTTCGGCGTGCTGGTCGCGCATGGCATCGCGCAGGGGATTGCCGGCCAGTTGGTCGAGGTCGTCGAGGGTGCTGTCGGCCGGCGGCGGCGGAATCACCGGCATTTCGGCCGGAGCCCGGGCGGCGGCGATTTCCTCCCGCACGGCCGTGACGTTCTCCTGCGGGGCGCCCATGTCCTGAGCCTCCTGCACGCGGTCGAGCGCCTCGGTGAAGCGTTTTTCGTCCATCAGGTCGCGGGCACGCTGCAGCAGGGCCATGCCCTCGGCGAAGCGTTCGGCGCTCTGGCGCAGTTCGGCCACATCCTTGTTGTCGAGCAGTTCCGCCGTCTCTTGGATGCGATCGCGGGTGGCCTCGAGGCTGTCGAGGTTCATCGCGCTGTAACTCTTCCAGCGAATGCCGGCCGCCTGCTCAGCTTCGAGGCGTGCGGCGAAGCTGGCCTCCTCGGCGGCGATGCCGCGCTCGAGCCGTGCCAGTTGATCGGCCGGCAGGCCGAGCTTTGACTGCTCGCGGCGTTCCACCCGCACCGGGTTGTCGAGGATCAGACGATCGATGATCGGCTTCAGCTGCTCCATCGCCTGGCGGGCGGCCGGGATGGAGTCGATCATGTGGGTGGACCTCGGGTAGTCCGTCAACAAGGTGTCGAAAGTCCGCAGGGCCTCGAGGTAATTCTCCTGCTCCAGCTGTTCGCGCAGTTCCTCTGCCAACACCATGGCATTGAAGTCATAGCGGTGGCGTTGCTGGTCCTCGGCGGAATGCCACTCGCCAGCCACTTTGATCGAGCCCTCGGCGACCTGTTCGCGCTCCTCGTTCAGGGTGGCAACGAACTGGCGCGCCTGCTGGGCCTGGGGACTGCCACCGTGCTCCTCAAGGAAGGCGTTGGCCATTGCCAGCAACTCATCGTAGTCCTCAAGCGTGAGGCGGTCGCCGGGGGGCATCCGCTCCTGCAAGGTTCCGAACGCCCGTTCGGCCGGTGTCTGACGGTGCAACTCGGCCACGTCGGCGCGCGGGAATACGCGGGTCTCGCGGATGGCCTGACTGACGTGCACTTCAAACCGGTAGTGCTCGGCCGTTTCCTCCAGCAGCCGACCTTGGAAGGTGTCGCCGGAGTGGAGGCGGATTTCGTCAGCCATGGCGGCATCCCAGCCCGGCGTGAGGGACAAGGCGGCGCAGGCGAGGGCGATCGACAACAAACGATTTCTGATCATGAAAATGGAGCGGTCGGTTGGTTGGAGCGGCAAGAGCAACAGGGTTGAAAAGCGGACGGTGGTGGCGTGGCGGCGAGTCGATTGGGCTGGGGAAGGGACTGAAATGGGGAAGGCACCGATGGGACCGGCCAAGGTTGGTCTTGTTGGCGGGTGCGGCGCCCCGGGCCCGGGGCGCGTCCCTCAGGCGGGCTGTGACATGGGTTCGATCAGGTCGGAGACGACAGGGTTCACAGGCATGGGGGAAAACTGTTCAAATGAGTGGTTGAAGGCTCCGGGCTGAGGCTTCGCCCTTCCCGCATTCCAAATTCTAGCGGCTCGTAGGCACGATGTAAAGCCATAGGGCCGTAAAATCCGCACCTCGGCGACTGGCGTTGGGGGGAAGGGGAGCGCGGGCATGAACGAAGCCGGGTGAGGGTGGACCGGAAATCTGCCGGGCTGGGGCCGATCCCCCGGTTTGAGGCTGTCGATTCCAATTTAGCGGGTGCAAACCGTCGTTCGGCTCTTAGAGTCGGGGCGTGAAGATTCTGACCATCGCCAGCC
Organism: Verrucomicrobiales bacterium; assembly: GCA_007123195.1. Classification (GTDB taxonomy): domain Bacteria; phylum Verrucomicrobiota; class Verrucomicrobiia; order Verrucomicrobiales; family SKLO01; genus SKLO01. The sequence goes on from SKLO01000440.1 coordinate 2,887, forward strand.
AGAAAGGGGGTGTCGGCAAGACGACTGTCGCCGTCAACCTGGCCTATTCCCTGGCACGCCGCGGTTTCCAGACCCTGTTGGTGGACACCGATCCGCAGGGCGGCGTCGGCTTTTCATTGTCGCGCAAGGCGCGCAAGTGCCGGGGGTTTTACGACGCCCTGTATCGCGGCGCCGAGGTGGCGCCGCTGGTGTTGCAGACCCGGCTGCCGGAGCTGCGCATCCTTCCGGCCGGCCGACCGGAGACCCTGTTTTACGCCCCCAGTTCGGCCGATGAGGCGCGCCGCCAGTTGTTGGAGATCCAGCAGCAACTGCGTTCGCCCGGGCTTGACCTGATGGTGATCGACAGCCCGGCCGGGCTGGTGGGAACCACGGTCGAATGGCTCAACCTGTCCGACTCCGTGCTGGTGCCGCAGCAGGCCGAGCCACTGGGCATCCGCTCTCTGCCGGCGATGCTCAAGACCCTGGCGGTGCTGAAGGAGCGCGGCGCCGGGTTTGATCTGGCGGGCATTGTCCTGACCATGGTGCAGGACAACCGCGAGTCGCGCCGGGTGGTGCGCGAGCTGGAGGAACTGCTGCCGCCCGACCTGTTGGTGCCGGTGCGGATTCCGCGCCGACCGATCTTCCTGCAGGCCAGCGAGGCGGGTATCCCGCTGGGCCTGCTGCGCAAGAACCCGCCCTCGGAGGCGCTGTTGTTCGACCAGTTGGCGGTCGAAGTGGAACAGCGCATGGGCTTGAAACCTCAACCGGACCAGGAAGATGGAGTCACTCGGCTCATGGATTGACATTGAAGAGTTTGAACTCCTTGCGCGCAGGCTGCTGGAGCGGGAGCGCCAGCGCGGGGCCGCGAGTGAAGTGGAGTTCGACCCCGCCGCGGAGGATCGCGCCGCGGCGGCGGCAGTGGCGGCGGAGCCCGCGGCGCCCCGGCCGGTGGAGTCGGTCAGTCCGGCCCGAGCGGCGGCAGCCGAGGGAGGCGAATCAGCCACCCCGGCGCCACCGAGCGCCGAGCCGGTTGCTGCAGACGATGCTCACGGACCTGAGCCGGTGGCGGCGACGGACGACGACCTCGCCACCTCGCCCGAGCCGGCCGACCGCGCCCTGGTCGAACGGGTGCGCGCCAAGCTGGCGGCGCTGACCGACGATGCCCGCCGCGCTGGGCTGCTGCCCACCACGACCGCGCCAGTGAGTGGTTCGGCCTCGGAGGCGGTCCAAGGCGGGATCCCGGGGGCCGGCGCAGCCACAGGACTGGCCGCCGACGCCTTTGAGGTCCCCGAGGGCGGATTGATGGCGCGGTTGCAGGCGTTTGTGGAGTGGGCCGATGCGCGGGTGGGCTCGGCGGTGGCGCTGATCGACCAGCACGGCGACCCCTTGGTCACCCGGGCCGGGTTTGAAGCGCGTCAGCAGGCGATGACGGTGGCGGTGCGGGCGCTCAATCAAGCCGCCGCCCTGCTGCATGCCGAGCCCGATGCCCGCGGGACGCGCATGGCCTGGCTCGCGCCCGACGACGGCGCCGCGCTGGCGGTGGTCGGGGGCGACCGCGACGGCCAGTTGGTGTGGGCCGGCTGGATCGAGCAACGCCAGCCCGGCGATCGTGCCGTCATGCGCCAGGTCCGCGAGGCGCTGCAACGGGCGATCGGGGGGTAAGCTAAGGCTGTATGAGCAGTTTTCGAGTCCGTCCGCGGTTTACCCAGTTGGTGCAAGGCGATGCCGTTGAGGTGAGGCGTCGCCTGGTAGGGTGTTTGATGGCCGACGCCGGGCGCTTTGAGGTGAAAAATTTCGAGGGCTTTGTCTGCCTGCGGATCGCGGAGCAGCGACGCCGGTTCTGGACGCCGCGCCTGACGCTGGGGCTCTACGGCGAGGCGGACGGGAGCACGCGCATTGAGGGTGTCTACGGACCGAGCGCCAATGTGTGGTCCATCTTCCTCTACTCGTATCTGCTCTCGGGGTTGGTGGCGATGTTTTCCGGTTTTTTCGGGCTGGCGCAATGGCTGGTCGGCGAGCCGCGCGCATGGGGGCTGTGGATCTTCGGCGGGGCGCTGTTGGTGGTGGTCGGACTTTACGTGTTCGCGCAGATCGGCCAGAAACTGGGTGCCCGTGGGATGTTTGAGCTGCACCTGGCCTACGAGAAGGCCGTGGGCGAAGAGGTGCGGCTGAGGTGAAGGGGCGACAACCGCTACACCGCACGCAACGCCGCCTTGGTGTGATCCTCCACGAGCTGAATCAGGTAGCTCCACCAGGCGGGTTGTTCGAGGGTCTCGCGCACGGTGGCGGCGGGGAGTAAACGGCGCATTTCCTTGAGAAAATCCTCACGTGTCCCGGGATCGGACCGCAGGCTGGAGCTGCGTTGCCGCAGCAGCGCGGCGAATTCGGCGGCATCGCGGCGGTGGTCGCTGACCTTGAGCGGAATCAGTTCAGCGGGCAGTGTTACGCCTTGCTGCGCGAGCCAGGCAATGTCCCAGAGGTCGCGGTTCTTGAGGCGGTTTTCCCTGAAGGCAAGGGCGAGCATCTTGTCGGCCAGAATCTCCTCGCGGCTTTGCGCTTGGAGGATGAGGCCGGAGGTACCGAGGTCGATGCCGTAAAGGTTGCGCAGCATCATCGGTTGCGGATGGTGGCTGGGGATGGCGCAGATGTCGAGGTGGATGCGCTGGGCTGGCATATCGCGGCGGTCGGGGCGCGTTTCCACGATAAGCTTCCAAGTGGAGACCCTGGCACCGGATTTCACCGGTTCGCGCACGGTCACGGGCAACCCGTAGCGGGCGCGCAAGCGTTTGGTCAGGATCTCTGCCAAGGCGGAAAGGTCGCCTTTATTAAAGTCGCTGCCGCCGGTGAAATCCAGGTCTTCGCTGAGCCTTGGCGAGCCGTAGCAGGCGCGCAGGCAGGTGCCGCCGATGAAGGTTAGTCCGGCAAGCAACCCGGCCCCGCTGATCTCCCGCAGAATGTCGTGGTGAAGAAGTTCCTTCTCCACCACCGGCCGCAGGGTCGCCAGGTCGGCGCTGGAGCGCAGCGCCTCATCGACAAGTTGATCAAACAAGCTCATGCAAAACCTCCTCATCCACCAGGTCCAGGCTGCGACGGGTGGCCTTCATATCGCGCAGCGCCTGCCGCACCGAGGCCCGCCAGAGATGCCGCTCGGCATCGTAGCTCAATTCGGTGCTGATGTCCTCGGGCCGTTGCGCGGTGTGAACGAACTCGATGTGACCGAACTCGCCGCAGTTCACCACATGACTGCGGCCCGAGGACATGAGGCTGATCCAGTTGATGGGAATCTGCGAGATGACGCCCGCATCGCTCAGCGCGGTCTCCAGGCTGATGTAGTTGAACCCGCCCGCTCGCAGCCTTGCGGCGGCATGGAACAGCAGCTGGCCCGAGGGGTAGTCCGTCACCGGGTAGAGGTAGATGCCCTTGCAGACCCGGCGGAGCAGGCCGGCTTTGGCTGCCCTTGACAGCAGGACTGGCCATTGCCGGCACTGCGGCACCGCCGCCGCCAAATCCGAGGCCGCGAAGACACAATGGTCGCGGTCCGCAAGTGAGCGGAGCGTCTCGGCGAGTTGCTTGAGGGGTTGCACGGAAGGACTCTACAAAACATATCAGAAAGTGCAATGATTTGTTCAGTGAAAGAACCTTTCAGCCCAAGCGGGCACGGCATTCGTGCCGCGCTGGACGATGCGTCCCTGCTGGAACTCCTTGTGCGCCAATCACCAGATGGCAGAGGGCTGGCTCAGTGATCGGATCGGGCGGAAGGGGGCGGTCAATCGCCGGAACTCGTGTTGACCTCCACTGGCGCCAGCCAAGCGGGATCGATGGCGCGCGGATCAGACTCCCTCCATTTGAGCAAGAGGCGGTCGATCTGGATCTCGGTACCGGCGAGCGGGCCGCTCTGCACGATGGCGTGGTGGTGGTAGTAGGTGTAGTTCAGGCCATCCGAGATGTAACGAATTCGGTTGGGACGAAGGATGGTGCCTGGTTCCAGCCTGGTGCAGTTGCGCAGGGAATCGGCTTGTGGGCGGGTTTGATAGGCTCTCCAGGGAGAGGTGCCGGGCAACCCGGTGCTCTCGCAAACCCAGACCGGGCGAAGCGTCCGGTAGTCCTTGCCCTTCCCGATGTGCGACCAATGCTTCGAGGTGCTGCCCAGGTCGCGGTTGCCCATTGCAATGAGGCCCCCCACCATTGCGGGCGCATAGGCGACCGCGTTGCATCCTTGAACAAGGGGCAGTAGCGCGACCAGGACGATCATCGCAAGACTGGCTCGAAATCTCTTGCGCATGCGCGAGTCGATACGGCGTTCGCCGCGGAGGGCTGACGGGTGGGCTGCAATGTTCGGCGGCCAAGGGCCGGAGCCATCCGGGGCTTGGCTGCATGAACTGCTGCCGGGGGGCCAAGTGCGGGGGAGGGAGCAAGGGATCGTGGTCATGAGGCGAAAGTTGGAAAGAAGGCGGCGGTCTTCAAACTCAGGGAGCAAAGCGACCCATTTTAAAAAGGTTCATCAGCCTCAAGGCGGCGCGATCACTCAGCCCGGCACGCCGGAAGCGTCAATACATTTCCTCCGGCGACGGCCGCTTCTTCGGCAGCGCCGTCCCTTTTCCTGCCTCGCTACCGGATCCAGTCGGTCTGGTCGCCGTAAAACCAGGCATCTTCGTCAGGGTCGGCCGTCTCATCCCGCTCCCGGGCGGCCTGCCGCGCCCTGACTCCCGGTCCCTGCCAGCGCAGGGGCCGCCACATGTGCATGTCCGAACCGGCCACCTGCGCAACGTTGACCGCCAAGTGGTGGCGGCGGGCGATTTCGCGCATGAGGAGCCAGCGGCGGTCGAGCAGCGCGTGGGCCGCCTCGAAGTCGACGGGTTCGCCCGCCTCCGCGGCGGCGCTCAACCGGTGGGCTTCGGCGCTGATGCCGGTGTAGGCGAGCCCCGCCCTCAGGAAGGCAATGCGGCGCTGGAGGGTGCGGCTGTCGCCGACGAGTTCGTGCGCTTGGTCGAGATGGGCGTGCAAGGCGGCCACGGCCCCGGGGGTGAAGTGGTCGATCAAGGAGTTGGGGCTGGCGCCCAGGTCCTGAACGGCCGACCAGTAGCGGATGATCGGCGCGGCGGCGGGGCCGAAACCGGTGCGGGCGTATTCCTCCAGAAGGTGGTCGAAGGTTTGGGTGGGGTCCCAGGTCATGCGGGCGCTGACGTAGTAGTTCAGGCCCATGGTCGCCCAGTTGTCGTAGATGCCCTGAATGTCGGTGGCCACCATGTGGTGTTGGGCGAAGAAGCGCATGACCTCGGCTGAATCGCGGGCAAAGGAACGGGTGCCCCAGCGCTGGTCGAGTTGACCCAAGGTGGCGTGGCGCAGGCCCCGGAAGAGATTGTTGGGTCGCCAGTAGATCTTTTGGGCGCCGGCCTCCAGCCACCCGGTCCAGCCCTCGGTGGTCGCGGGTACGTAGCGCACGACCAGGTTTGGGTGCAACCGCTCGCGCACCGGCGGGTGCGAGAAGACACTGTAGGCATCGACCACGAAAAGCAGGTCAGGGTGAGCGATCTCCACCTGTCGCGCGATTTCGTTCCAGTAATGGACGAGGCGGTCGCTCAGCGAAGGATAGGAAATCGTTTCGCGCTGCGGTTGCCCGACCTGTTCAAAGAGGGGCAGGTTGACCTCCGGGGCGTCGGGCGGGTCCAGCGCTTGGCATTCGTCGCACATGCACCAGCTGGAGTAACCGCCGTCGTTGGGAGAAAGCGACACGCTGGGCAAATCGGGGTTCTCATCGCGGCGGCGGATGATATCCCGGGCCACGTGCGCGATGAGCGCTTCATTGGATTTGCACAGGCGGAAGCGGTTGCCGCTGCCGCTCTGATCCCGGCTACCGTCGGCCTGGAGGGCGAACCATTCGGGATGGGCTTTCCCGTGGACCTCCCAACCGTCGCTGCCGAGTCCCGCCCCGTCGTGGCCGCTGTGCAGGTCGAGCCTGCCGCCGAGCCGATGCCATCCCGCCCAGCCGGCGCGTAGTCCTTCCGCCGCCTCAGTGTCGGTGGCCAGTCGGCGGAATTCCTCGAATTCCTCCGGACGAAAGCCCAGGCGCTCGATGCCGTTCTCCTGATGCCGGGTTTCGGTGTAGAAGCGAATGCTCCG
>SKLO01000280.1 GCA_007123195.1 Verrucomicrobiales bacterium
GGTTGCTGCCGGGCCATGCGGACACCGTGCGCAACGCGCTCGTGCGTCCGGTGCCCGAACGCGACCATCGTACCCTGGCGTTTGAAGTGACCGTGGTGTTCACCGTGCCGCCAAAGGTGCAGTATGAACAGGCGGGACTGACCTGGTATCAGGACGGCCAACCGGTGTTCAAACTGGTGCATGAACTGGTGGATGGAGAAATCTGCATCATTCCGGGCAAGCACCTGACCGACACCCACACCATGCAGTTGCGACTGGTGGTCAGCGGCCGCGAGTATCACGCCCAGTTCCGCCCCGATGGAAAAGGTGATTTCCACACCGCCGCCAAGGGCACCCTGCCCGCAGGCGGCGAGGAACAAATCAGCCTGCAGGGTTATCACGGTCCCGATGACGCCGAGCACTGGGTGCGGTTCGAGAATTTCCGCATCCTGGAGCTGAAGGATTGACGCGGGCGGATGACCGCAAGCCGGACAGGTGGGGCGGTCCGGAACCGGTTGACCCGGCCTGACGAGCCTGCATTGCTTTCCCACATGACCAGCGAGTCCCTCGATGCCGCCCAAGTCGCCGCGCGGGCGCAGTTCGATCGCCAGAGCGAGCGCTACGGGCGCAGCCACATCCTGCACGACGTGACCGACGTGGAGCGGGCGCTGGCGCACGTGCCGGGACCGGCGCCGAATGGCGGTGACCGGGCGCTGGACGTGGCCACCGGTGCCGGGCACACGGGGTTGCTGCTGGCGGCGCGCGGCTTTGCCACCACCCTGGCCGACCTGGCGCCGGGCATGCTGGCGGAGGCGGGTCGGGCGGCGGCGGAACGCGGGTTGACGGTCGATCTGGCGGAGCATGCGGCGGAGACGTTGCCCTACGAGAACGGCCGCTTTGCCCTGGTCAGCTGCCGGGTGGCCGGGCATCACTTCAGCCGACCCGGGCGCTTCGTGGCCGAGGCGGCGCGGGTGCTGCGGCCGGGCGGGCACCTGTTGCTGATCGATGGCACGGTGCCGGACGGCGAGCCGGAGGCGGCGGAATGGATTCATCTGGTGGAGAAGTGGCGTGATCCGAGCCACGGCCGGTTCCTGTCGCCGGGCGAGTGGCGGAGCCTGTTGGCGGAGGCGGGATTGCATTCGGTGCACGAGCGGGTGGAGGCGATGAAGCAACCGGATCTGGAGTGGTATTTCACCACCGCCAACACCCCGGACCCCAACCGGCACGAGGTGCGCCGGCTGTTGCGCGAGGTGCCGCCGGCGGCGCAGCGGGTGTTCCAACCAGGGGAACAAGACGGCCGCGTGATCTGGTGGTGGCAGCGACTGACTCTGGTGGCGGTCAAACAACGCGGCGATACCGGCATCGGCACCGGTGGGCCGGAGCAGGAAACGCGGTCATGAACGGGGCAGGCGGCAACCAGGGCGCTGAGCCGGCTGCGGCGCCGGCGTGGGGAGCGGCGGCTCCGGTGCGGGGTCTGATCTTCGACTTCGACGGCCTGATGGTCGACACGGAGTCGGCCACCTATCACAGCTGGCGCGAGTTGTATGCCGACCACGGCCAGCCGCTGGCGGTGGAGGAATGGGTGCAATGTGTGGGCAGCGATTTCGGCGGGTTCGATCCGTTCGACGAGTTGGAGCGGCGGGTGGGGCGATCGCTGCCATGGGATGAGCTGGAGCCGGCGAGGGTGGAGCGGGCGCGGCAGCTGGATGCGTTGATGGATGCCCGTCCGGGCGTGCGCGAGCGACTGGCGGAGGCGGTCGGGATGGGGCTGCCATGTGCGGTGGCCTCCAGTTCGCCGCGGTCGTGGGTGCGACCGTGGCTGGAGCGGCTGGGGGTGGCGGAGTATTTTGTTCACGTGTGCACCAAGGATGACGTGGCGCGGGTCAAACCGGCGCCCGACCTGTTCCTGCTGGCGGCCACGAAATTGGGGGTGGAGCCGCTTCACGCGCTGGTGTTCGAGGACTCGCTCAACGGTCTGCGGGCGGCTGCGGCGGCCGGCATGCGCTGCATTGCCGTGCCGGGTCCGATCACCGCCGGGCTCGACTTTGCCGCCGCCGTGGCGCGGCTTGACACCCTGGCGGACCATCGCCTTGAGCGGTTGTTGGCGCTGGCCGGCGCCGACCCGGCGGCGCAGCGCGGCGGATCGCGAGGGTGAGGCCTGAACCCCCTGCCGGCACTTGCATCGCCCGCGCCGCATGGCACGATGGATCATGTCTTCAAACCGCACGCATTTCTCGCTGTCGTTGGCCGTCGGCCTGGTGCTTGGAGCCGCGCCGGCGACGGTGGCGACAGACACCGCCGACGAGGCGGGCAAGGCCGAACCGGGTCACCGCTCGTTCAGCGGGATCTATCCGCACCTGGCCTACTTCAACGACGAGGGCGAGTGCGGCACCGGGGCGGTGGTGCCATGGGCCGACCGGCTGTGGGTGATCACCTACGCGCCGCACCGCCCGCGCGGCTCGACCGACAAGCTGTATGAAATCGACAACGACCTGAACCTGGTCGAGCGGCCGGAGAGCATCGGCGGCACGCCGGCCAACCGGCTGATCCACGAGGAGTCGGGCCAGCTGTTCATCGGACCCTACGCGATCGACGCCGAGCGCCATGTCAGGGTGATTCCCTACGAGGTCATGCCGGGTCGCCACACCGGCACCGCCCGCCACCTGTCCGATCCGGAGAACAAGGTCTACTACGCCACCATGGAGGAGGGTTTCTACGAGGTCGACGTGCACAGCCTCGAGGTCACCGAACTGTTCCGCGACACCCACCAGAACGAGGGCGCGCCGCTGGCCGACCTGCCGGGTTACCATGGCAAGGGTCTCTACTCCGGCCAGGGCCTGCTGGTGTATGCGAACAACGGCGAGAATTCGCCCGAGGCGCGGCGGGTGCCGGACATTCCGTCAGGATCGCTGGCGGTGTGGGACGGCAGCAGCGCGGACTGGACCGTGGTGCGGCGCAACCAGTTCACCGAGGTCACCGGCCCCGGCGGCATCCGCGGCAATGCCAACCCTGACGAAGATCCCATCTGGTCCGTGGGCTGGGATCACCTGTCACTGCTGCTGAAGACCATGCACGAGGGCGAGTGGCACCTGTGGCGGCTGCCCAAAGCCAGCCACACCTATGACGGCGCCCACGGCTGGAACACCGAGTGGCCGCGCATCCGCGAGATCGGCGACGATCAGGAGGGGCTGCTGATGACCATGCATGGCACGTTCTGGCATTTCCCCAGGGACTTCCGCCCCGGCCACAGCGGCGGCATCGCTCCGCGCTCGACCTACTTGAAGATCATCGGCGACTTCGCCCGCTGGCATGAGCATGTGGTGTTCGGGTGCGACGACGGCGCGCGCTCGGCGTTCCTCAACGAGCGCGGGCCGAAGGTCGGCACCCAGACCGGCCAGTCGCAGTCGAACCTGTGGTTCGTGCGCCCGGAACAGATCGACCAATTGGGGCCGGCGCTGGGGCGTGGCGCGGTGTGGTTGCAACAACCGGTGCGCGCCGACGACGTGTCGGACCCCTACTTGTTCAATGGCTACCACCACCGGTTGCTGCACCTGAGCCACGACCTCGGGCGCGAGGCGGAATTCGTGATCGAACTCGATCTCGAGGGCAATGGTGAGTGGAGCGGGTTCGAGACGGTGGAAGTGCCGGCCGGCGGGTATCGCTGGGTGAGCTTCGATCCTGATCAAGCGGGAGCCTGGGTCCGGGTCCGGTCGCGTCAGGAGATCGGTCACGTCAATGCCGTGTTCCACTACCGGGGCAAGGACGAGCGTCCGGTGACCGCGTTTGGCGGTCATGAGACCGACCACCGGTTTCTGCCGCTGCCGGACTCGGTCAATGCGGCCGGCAGCGGCGGCGTGTTGCGGGCTCGGGGGAACAACACCCGCACGCTCGGCTTTGCCGCCTCGGTGGCGACCGCCGACGGCGGGGTCGAACCGGCCGGGTTTTACGAGATGGGCGGAGACATGGTGCTGCGGCTGACCGACGACACCGCCGCCTTCGAGTGGACGCTGGCGAACGTGCCCAAGCCGGATGGCGTGTACGAGCGCGACCAGGCGTCGGTGATCTACACCGACGAGGAGGGCCGCCGGTTTCGCCTGCCGCTTGGCGACGGGATTCATGACGCCGAAGCGCGGTTCGGTCCGGCGCGGGTGGTGCGCGAGGTGGTGACCGAGCGCGACCTGTTCGCGGCCCATGGCACCTTCTACGAGCTGCCGGCCGAGAACGCGGGCGGTTTTTCCAAGATTCGCCCGATCTCGTCGCACCAGAAGCGGTTTGACGACTTCTGCACCTACCGCGGCCTGCTGGTCTTGTCAGGGCTGCGGGCCGATGACGACGACGGGCACCCGAATGTGGTCGTGTCGGACGATGGTCGGGTGGCGCTGTGGGCCGGGACCATCGACGACCTCTGGTCGTTCGGCAAGCCGGCCGGCCGGGGCGGACCATGGAACGGCACGGCGGTGTCGGCCGGCGAGTGGTCGGATCCCTACCTGATGGCCGGCTACGACCGCAAGACCCTGACGTTGTCACACGAGCGCGACGGGCCGGTGACGATCACCGTCCAGGTGGATCTGACCGGCGACAACCACTGGGTCACCTACGGTGGGTTCGAGGTGGCGCCGGGCGAAAAACTTGAGCACGGCTTTGACCGCGCATTCGAGGCCTACTGGGTGCGTGTGGCGGCCGACCAGGACACCGAGGCGACGGCGTGGCTGGTGTATGAGTGATCATCCGGCCGGGCTGGCGGAGCGGGCGGACGCCGCGCTGCGGCTGGACGGGTTCGCGCAGCGGCTGTAGGATGCCGCCATGAGCGCCCCCGTTTCCCGTTCCCATTCCCGTCGCCACTCCATGTTGGTTCTGAAACGTCCCTTGCGGGGTTTGATGGCGCCGTGGATGCCGGTTGTGGTCGTGGCCACGATGCTGGCTGCCACCGCGGGGTTGGCCGCGGCCGGCGGGGAGCGGTCGCAGCAGGAGCGGCCGAACATCGTGTGGCTGATGTCGGAGGACAACTCGAAGCATTACCTGCGATTGTTCGATCCCCATGGCGCGCCGACCCCGGCGATCGAGGCACTGGCCGCGGAGGGGGTCGTGTTTGAGCGCGCGTTCTCCAATGCGCCGGTCTGTTCGGTGGCGCGCACCACGCTGATCACCGGCAGTCATGCGCCGCGGTTGTTCACCTCGTTCCATCGCCGGCTGCGGCCGGTGAGCCTGCCCGAGGGGCTGGTGATGTTCCCGGCGCTGCTGCGGGAGGCCGGCTATCACACCACCAACCGCCGCAAGGAGGACTACAACACCCGCGTCAGTCCGGGCACCTGGGATGACTCGTCCGGCGAAGCCCACTGGCGCGACCGCGCCGAGGGCCAGCCGTTCTTTCACTGCCGCACCTTCACCAGCACCCATGAGGGGCGGCTGCACGTGGGCGAAAACCGGCTCACGGACGGGGCGTTGAACACCGGTCCCGACGAGGTGCGGGTGCCGGCCTACGCGCCCGACACCGATCTGATGCGCCGCACCACCGCATTGTATCACGACCTGATCACCGGCATGGACGGCGAAATCGCGGACTTCGTCAGGGAGTTGCAGGAAGACGGGGTGTGGGACAACACGATCGTGTTCTACTTCGGCGACCACGGCGGGGTGCTGCCGGGCAGCAAGGGCCACTGGCGCGATGCCGGCGTCCACGTGCCGCTGGTGGTGCGGGTGCCGGAGCGCTGGCGCCAGCTGGTGCCGGGCGGCGCGACCGGGGTGCGCACGGAGGCGTTCGTCAGTTTCGTCGACTTCGGTCCCACCACGCTGGCGCTGGCCGGGGTGGAGGTGCCCGAGGCCATGGACGGCACCCCGTTTCTCGGCTCCGGCGCCGACTGGCACGGGCGCGACTCGACCTTCTCCTACCAGGACCGGTTTGATGAGAAATACGACATGGTCAGGTCGGTGCGGGTGGGGGATTGGAAGTATGTCAGGTTCTACCAGCCGCAGCAGGCCGACGGACTGCGCAACAACTACCGCGACAACATGCTGGCCTACCGCGAGTGGCGGCGGCTGGCGGGCGAAGGGCAGCTGCAGGGGGCGCCGGCCGCGTTCTTCCAGCCGCGACCGGTGGAGGGACTGTTCCAGTTGGCCGCCGATCCCGACGAGGTGGACAACCTGGCCGCCGATCCCGAACACCGGGAACGGCTGCTGCGGATGCGCGCGGTCTTGTCGGAAGAGCAGCGCCGCTGGCCCGACCTGGCGTTCCTGCCCGAGAGCGTGCTGGAACGAAACGCCACCGGGGACCCGGCGGCGTTCGGCCTCGAGCGCAGGGACCAGATCCAACGCCTGATGGAGGTGGCCGACCTGGCCTTGCGCCCGGCCGCCGAGGCGGCACCGGCGCTGGCAGCGATCCTTGCCGACCCGGAGCAGGGGCGCTGGCCGCGCTGGTGGGCGCTCAATGTGGCGGTGTCGATTGACGACCCGACGGCGCGGGAACTCCTGCGGCCGCACCTGCTCGCCCACCTCGACGAACAGCAGCACCCCTTGCTCCGCGGTCGCGCGGTCGAGGCGCTGGCGGTGTGGGGTGGCGATGCCGGTGAATTGCTGCCGGTGCTGCTCAACGCGTTGTCGGCCACCGAGCACGCCGCCGATTCGCTGGTGTTGTTGCAGACCCTGGTGCTGCTGCGCGACCAGTTGGGTTTCGATCCGGACCCCGGGCAGGTCCGACCCGGCACCGGCGGGGGCGAGGTAGACCGCCGGTTGTCATACCTGGCCGGGGAGGGGGAGTGACCGTGATCAGATCCGTAACCGGCGGACCAGCGGGCTCCATGGCCAGCCGGGGTCGCCGGCCGGGGAGGGAGCCATCTGGGCACGATCGACGCCGGTTGAACGTGGGGTGCATCGCGGCTTTACAGCGGGCGCCGGGCGCGGCATTTTGCGAACCGACTTCACCGCATGAACGATCCGCGACCACTGCAACGCCCCTCCGAGTCATCGACCAAGGTGACCAGCCTGTTCGTGCGCCATCGCAATGCCCTGCTGACCCGTGCCTGCTTTTCCGAGATGTATGTGGATTCCTACCTGCACCTGGCCGATTCCGGGGTGCGGCTGGAGCCGGAACCCGACCGGCTGCTGAAGGAGGCGCTGGCGGCGCTGGTGCTGCATCTCGGCTCCCGCCCGTGGAACGAGGGCACGGCTTGGACGGTGCACTTCACCGAACCGTTCCTCAATGTGTTCGCCAGCGGCGACAACCGCAGCGCCACGGTCATCGCCAAGGCCTTCACCGAGGATGTGCGCGAGCTTCCGGAGAGCTTGTTCTACGCCCAGGTGGTGCGCGACCGGGAAAAGCCAAGCCTCAGCGCCGTGCCCTTCGCCGGGGCGGATTTTTTCCGCGCGGTGGAGGAGTTTTACGCCCGCAGCGAGCAGCGCCCGGCGCGTTATTTCGACTGCGGTGACGAAAACCATGCCATGGTCACCGCCCAGCCCGACTGCGACATGGAGTGGTTCGACTCGCTCGACGACGAGGCGGTGGCGACGATGGCCGGGGTGGAGGAGCTGGGATTCCTCGAGGAGCGGTTCTACCGGTTCGAGTGCGGCTGCAATGAGGCCCGCATGTTCCACACCATCCGCCCGCTGGCCGACCCGGGTCCCGACCAGCTGTTCCTCGGCGAGGACACCTTGCGCGTCACCTGCCCGCGCTGTGGCAGGCGCTACCTGGTCACCCGCGAGGCCTTCGAGGCCCATCTGGCGGCCGAATCCAGCGACCGGGATCGCGGCGACGGCGCCGCCGCCTGAGTCGCGGCAGCATGGCAGCAGACTGTTCCGCTCCGACCCGGGGCCTTGGGGCTCAGCGCCTCCGCCGACCCAGCAGCGCCAGCGCCGCCACCGCCAACAGCAGAGTCCGCCCGGGTTCCGGGGTCAGCAGGATGCTGAAGTTGTCGAACCGGGCGGTTTGGTTGGCCGCTGTGGAGCCCTGCCAGTAAAATCCGAAGTTCTCCATCGGCAGGTTCGTGTGCGTCGCGTCCGTCGCCGATCCCAGCGCGGTCAATGTGCCGGCCCGCGGATCGGCGAACGATCCCCCGTCGTTGCGGCCGTAGAGCGCCCACTGATCGGTGTCGGGATCATAGATCACCCGGATGCTCATGTGGGAGGTGCCAGGGTCGCCGAGGGGGGCGCCCGCGACGATGAGGTCGGTGAGGGAGGCGTTGTTGGCAAAGCCTTCGTTGAATCGAACCAAGCGGATGGGATCCGGATCCAATGGGTTGCCCAACACCACCGCGTAACCCACTCCGGTAGTACCGAGACCCGAAGAGTTGGTGGCCAGCACGACAGCGGTGCCGTAGGCGATTCCGTCAAATCCACCTGGGTTTGGCCGGATCTGCTGCAGGTTGAAGAACCACTCCACCAGCTGCACGTTGTCCCCGAGGGTGCTGCTGAAGCCCTCCCCAAAGCCGGCGTTGGAGCGGGTCGCGGACACCCAGCCACTCACGTTGGCCGTCGCCGAGGCGGTGTTGGTCAGCGCCAGCACCCCACCGTCGATCCGGCCGCCCCAGTCGGCGCCGGATCGGTTGACCTGCCAGCCGCTGGTGCCAATCTGCCCTGAAGTGGTCCAGGCAGTGCCTTGGGAGACACTGAAGTTGTCTCCAAACAGGACGATCTGAACCGCCTGAGCGGCTCCCGGTGCACCGACCAGTGCGAGTGCGGCGACCAAGGCCGCCAGCGTTGGAACAAGGGCCAGGGATCGGTTTTCGGATCGGCATCCACGCATCGCCGCCACCTTAGTCAGCGCATCCAGAGCCTGCCAAGCGAAAATTGAGGGCAAAACGCCCCTCGTGGTCCGTCGCTGCTCTCCGCAACCCGCATCCGCCCCCGGTTACCCTCGGGGTCATTCGTCGGCCCCCAGCCGTCCCGGCGGCCCGTGCGAGTGACCCGCGGCAAATGCCTCCCCCTCAAGCCGGCGTCGGCAACTGCAGCACGCCCACCCAGAACAGGATCATGTAGATCACCTTGCA
>SKLO01000174.1 GCA_007123195.1 Verrucomicrobiales bacterium
CGGAACCGGTCACGCCCTGTGCGGAAACACTCCCATAACCCCCGCCACAGCAACTCCTCCCTTTGAAGACGGAAACAATCGGCATTGATGCCCCATAACAATCGGTTCGAACGCGACCCGACTGAGCCCGTCAAAGCCCTCATCAGCGGCATTTTTTTGTCCAAACCACCGAAAGCTGCCCGGAAAAGTTCAAATGAACATGTAAAATTCGAGAAATCGCTGCCCCAAGGGCTCTGAATTCCAAATAAAAAACCGGTTTAAATGCCATTATTATCTTGACCATGGCCTGATCATCCGGTTTTATGGCGGGGTAGTCCCTACTATTCCGCCATGGCGCGCCGCACCAACACGACCCAATCGGTCCAGGTCACGATCTCCACCACGCCGGCGTACCATGCCGTGCTGGAGAAGCTTGCCGAGTCGGGAATGTATGGGAAGAACCCGGCGGACGTGGCTTCGCGCCTGCTGACCGACCGCATCCTCGACGGCCTGGACACGAATGAGTTTGAAAACAAGCTGAAGAACAAGGACCGGCTGCTCGCCTTCGCCACCAGTTGACCCCCTTCCGGCAGTGGCCGCCTGACCCTGCCACGACCGCCCGTCTTTTTGTCTGCCACCCAACCCAACCCAAACCAGCACACCACCACCATGATCCTCGCTGAACCTCAGACCACCGCGCAACGCACCGGCCTCCGCCCCCGCTCGATCGAACAGGGTCCCTCGGACGACCAGCTGCGCCAGCTCGCGCTCGAAATCATCCGGCTCGACCCCTCGCTGGCCCGCCAGCTTGAGCAATCGGGCCAGCGCCGCCTCGCCGCCGGGCTTGCCTGAAGCCTCCCCGGCTCGAGAACCGGCCGCCTTAACGCCGGTCGCCCCACGACGGACGGCGCCAGGCCCGTGGCCGCCACTGCCCCATCAGGGGCGGAGGCCATGCCGACCGACTCCAAACCGGCCGCCGGACGGATTTCCTTCCGGCGGTCTGGCCCGCCTGATCGCCGGTCGGCCCGGGTGATCCGCTCTCGCGGATGTGGCGCGTCCGCGGTCGGCACGCCTGGCTTCGTCCCCATAACTTTTCAATCGTGACGGGTGGAGCTTTGCCCGTCTTCTGATATGCTCCCGGCATGAACTGGCGGAAACAATCGTCCACCCCGCATCTGGTGCAGGTGTCACTTGCTGCGGCGGTGGTGCTGTGCGCAGCCGTCGCCCTGACCGCCTGCTCCGGCATCAGCCGCCCGAGCGTGCCGGACTGGGTGCCGATGCTCGGCGGCGAGCGCGAAGCCGCCGATCCCTCCGGGCAGGCTCAAGATCCTGCGGCCGCTGACCAACCGCAGGCCGACGCTCCCGCCGAGTCCACCACCGCTTCCCTGACCAGCGCCGGATCCGACACCATTGATCTGGCATCGAGCGACCCCCTGTTGCCCCCCCGACAGGGCGGTTTGCAACCCGGCGCCACCATGCGGGTGGCGGTGTATGAGGGACTGCGGTCCACCAGCCGGGTGTTGAACACCACGCTGACCGTGGATCCGGAGGGGCAGGTGACCGACCGGCGGCTGGGCGATGTCAGCGTGGCCGGAATGAGTCCGGACGAGGCATTGGGGGTCATCGAGACCGCGTTGCGGCTGAACCGGCCCAGCGCCCAGGCCACCACCACCCACCTGCTGCAGCTGAACGGCATCCCCGTGGTGCAGGTCCGCGGCGCCGTGGTGCGCGAGGATTTCCTGCCGCGCGGCGACGGCCTGACTTTGGGCGAGGCCCTGCAGCGCAGCGGCGGCTTCGGTCCCGGCGCCAACCCGGGCAAAGTTTACGTGATCCGCCGTGGACGGCGCGAGCTGCTGTATCTCAGCGACGAAGCGACCATGGGATTCCGCCTCAACGAGGGCGACATCGTTTCCGTTCCATGGGCGCTTTGAACCAGGAGGGAGGAGACACCCGGCCGTGGAATTCGCTGCTGATCTGGTTCAGTGCCGGGCTGGCCGCGCTGCTGCTGAGGCTCGGTGCCGCCGGGTTGCTGATGTGGCGCCACGGCATTGAGCATGGATTCGAGGCCTGGAACGGCCTCTGGCACGACGCCCCATGGCCCATGGCCGACGGCGTCGCCCAGCTCGGCCTGCCATGGCCGCCGGTGCTCGCCACCGTCGCCACCGTGATCGGGCTGGGCGGTTGCGTGCTGTGGGTGGCCGGCCTGCTGACCCGGCTGGCATCGATCGGCATGATGACCGTGATCAGCGGTTACGCCGCCTACTTCTGGTTGGCCGGCAGCCAAACCGCGGCCGAACTGGCCGGAGTCTACTTCCTGATCGCCACCGCCCTGTTTGTCATGGGCGGCGGCCCCTTGTCGCTCGACCTGCTGCTGCGCCGTCGAACGAAGTCCCGCCCGAGCGAACCCGAGCGTCGTCCGCTGGTGACCCCGGCCCCCTCGCGCGGGCACGGCTGGCTGAAGTAGGCGGCTGCCACCGGTTCGGCCTTCAGCAGGGGCGGTGGCGCCTTGAAGGCGGGTGGCTTGGGCGCCGGCCCCGCCACCAGCCCCGGCTGGCGATGAATCGCCAGGCTGAGCCAGGCCGCCAGGCCGCACCACAGGACCATGGCCGCGGCCAGCGCCATCCACAGGCCGGCATCGCCGTCGCCCATGCCGACGAGCATCATCCACACCCAGCCACAGGCCCCGGCCAGGTTGTAGATCACGCTGGCCACCCAGAAGCCGTCCCCCAGCCGGGCGCCGGCCCAGGTGCGCCCGTAGCCCACCAACAACGCCACACCCGCCAGCCACAGCAGCGGCGGCACGATCAGAAACACCCCGAGCAACGCCCACCAGGCCATCGGCAGCGCCAACAGGCCCGACACCACCGTCAGCGGACCCGCCAGCCGCCACCGCAGCCGTTTCAAGCCGGCATCGACCTCCGGCCCGGGTGCGGCCTGGCCACCGATGTGATGTCGCTTTGGTTCATTCGCCATATTTTTCAGTATATCCCGAAAGTTTCGTA
The DNA here is from genome assembly GCA_007123195.1 of Verrucomicrobiales bacterium. Lineage (GTDB taxonomy): Bacteria > Verrucomicrobiota > Verrucomicrobiia > Verrucomicrobiales > SKLO01 > SKLO01. The sequence goes on from SKLO01000174.1 coordinate 2,982, forward strand.
TGTAAAGATCTTTTGTCGCGGTCGATGACGGGCTTGGCGCGCCGGGCGCGCCGTGCTACAAGACCCTCACCCGGTTGCGAGCCCCGCGCGCGCCCTCCTTCCGGGTGCCGACCCCGGTGCCGCATCACCCGCCCGCCCGCCAGCCAGCCAGCCACACCCCGTCACCCCCATGCTCGCCATCACCACCTTTCTGCTGTTCACCGGCTCGGTCGCCGTGATCGCCTTCCTCTGGACCCGCAAGGACGACCACCACACCGCCACCGGCTACTTCCTCGCCGGCCGCTCGCTGCCCTGGATCGTGGTCGCCGGCTCGCTGCTGCTCACCAACCTGTCGACCGAGCAACTGGTCGGCATCAACGGCGGCGCCTACGCCCACGGCATGATGCTCATGGCCTGGGAGGTGTTCGCCGCCGTCGCCATGATCATCATGGCGGCCGTCTTTCTGCCGCGCTACCTGCGCGGCGGCATCGCCACCGTGCCGCAGTTCCTCGAGCAGCGTTACGACAAGACCACCCGTCGCCTCACCGGATTCCTGTTCCTGCTGTCCCTCACCATTGGCTTCATGCCGTTCGTGCTCTACTCGGGGGCCGTCGCCATGAACGGCCTGTTCGAGATCGAGGCCATGCTCGGCGTCACCCGCGACACCGCCATCTGGCTGATTGTCATCGCCGTAGGCCTGGTCGGCGGCGCCTACGCCGTGCTTGGAGGTCTCAAGGCGGTCGCCGTGTCCGACACCATCAACGGTGCCGGCCTGTTCATCGGCGGGCTCATGATCCCGGTGCTCGGGCTCATTGCGCTCGGCCAGGGCAGCTTCACCGACGGCATCGGGGTCATCACCACCGAACACCCGGAGCGGCTCAACCCGATTGGCGGCGCCGACAGCAACATCCCCTGGGGCACCCTGATCACCGGCATGCTGCTGGTGCACCTGTTCTACTGGTGCACCAACCAGGCCATCGTCCAGCGCACCTTCGGCGCGCGCAGTCTGGCCGAGGGCCAGAAGGGCCTCATGTTCGCCGCCTTCATGAAGCTGCTCGGCCCGCTCTATCTGGTGCTGCCGGGCGTGATCGCCTGGCATTTGTTCCAAGGCGACCTGCCCGACCAGGACCAGGCTTACCCGGCGCTGGTGCGCGAGGTCCTGCCCACCGCCCTGGTCGGCTTCTTTGGGGCGGTCATTTTCGGCGCCGTGCTGTCGTCGTTCAACAGCGCCCTCAACAGCGCCTCCACCGTGTTCTCGCTGGACATCTACCGCGGCCTGCTGCGGCCCGACGCCAGCGACCGCGACGTCGTCCGCGCCGGGCGCATCTGCGGCTGCATCCTGGTGGCCATCGCGATTCTGGTGGCCCCGACCATCCGCTATGCCCCGGACGGATTGTTCGACCTGATGAAACAAATCACCGCCTTCTTCGAGATCCCGCTGCTCACCGTGATCGTGGTCGGATTTTTCACCAAGCACGTCTCCGCGCTCGCCGCCAAGGTCGGCTTGCTGGTCGGCATGGGCAACGCCGCGCTGCTCAACCTGGTGCTCGACCGCACCTTCTTCGGGGTCGAACTCCACTGGCTCTACGTCGCCTTCATCAACTTCGTGCTGATGGTCATCGTCATGTTGGTGGTGGGCCGGTTGTCACCGCGCACGACCCCTTACGTGCCTCAAACCACCAACGAAGTCGACCTCACTCCCTGGCGCGGTCTGGTTCCCGCCAGCGTGCTGGTGCTGATCGGGGTGGCCGGCATCTACATCCTGTTCACCTGGCTCGGCGTGCGCTGACCGCCATCGACCGGCAGGGTTTCCCACAAGGCCTCGCGCTGCGGCGGCAGCCGCGCCAACAGGCCGCGCAACGCCGTCACCGCACCGCCCTCGTCCAGTTCGCCGAGCCCCAGCGCCGCGCACACCCGGCGTTCGAACCGTCCCAGCGCCGCCCGGCTCAGCCGTCCCTCGTCGCAGTAATCCAGCGCCGTTGCCAGCAGCGGCCACAACCCCTCCAGCGGTGCCTCCGGCTCGGTCACCGCCTCCACCAGCGCGCCGTAATACGAGGCCAGCTGCAGCCGCAGGTAATCGCGTGCCAGCCCGTGCCGGGCTCGGGACACCGACACCTCGCGCAGTTGGTGCAGGTCGCTGCGCCGGCTGCGCGCCAGCACCACCCCGGCGGAAAAGAACAGGTCCAGCCGGCCGCGGAACGGGCTGCCTGGCCGCAGCGCCCCCTTGGCCACCGTGCGGATCACGCCCAGTTCCGGACTGGCCCAGGTGACGATCAGGCTGGTCTCGGTCAGCCTCGACCGGCGCAGCAGAATGGCTTCGGTGCTCTCCACGACAATCAAAATCCGGGTTGCGGGAACCGGCGCCCGACCGCACTATACGGGTTCCATGGCGACTCAGAACAAAGATCTTTCCACTGAACTGCAGGCGTTCGACACCAGCTCCCTCAAGGGCCGGCTCGGCGAACTCCGGAGGTATCTTTAACTTGCCGAAATTGGAATCCGACCTGGCCGCGCTCGAGGCCGCCCAAACCGCGCCCGACTTTTGGAACGACCAGGAAACCGCCCAACGCAAGGTCGCTCAGGCCAACGAACTGCGCAACAAGCTGCTGCCGTTCAAGAAACTGGTCGAGCGCGTCGATGACTTTGACGTGCTGGTGGAGATCACCGTCGAGGAGGGCGACCCCGGCGCGCTGGACGAAGTCCGCGCCGAGTTCGAGGACATCAACCGCAGGCTGGACGAGTTCGAGGTCCGCCAGTTGCTGTCCGGACCCCAGGACAAGGCCAACGCCTTCCTCACCGTGCACGCCGGTGCCGGCGGCACCGAGGCCTGCGACTGGGCCGACATGCTGCTGCGCATGTATCAGCGCTGGGCCGACCAGCACGACTTCAAGCTGGATCTGGTGGACCTGCAACCCGGCGAGGAAACCGGCGTGCGTTCCGCCACCCTGCAGGTGACCGGCGACCACGCCTACGGTTACCTGCAAACCGAGCGCGGCGTCCATCGGCTGGTGCGCATCTCGCCCTTCGACGCCGCCAAGAAACGCCACACCTCGTTTGCCAGCGTCGATGTCGTTGCCGACATCGACGAGGAGATCAACATCGAGGTTCGCGAAGAGGACCTGCGCATCGACACCTACCGCAGCGGCGGCAAGGGCGGTCAGAACGTCAACAAGGTCGAGACCGCCGTGCGCCTCACCCACCTGCCCTCCGGCGTGGTGGTGGCCTGCCAGATCGAGCGCAGCCAGCCCAAGAACCGGGCCAAGGCCATGCAGCTGCTCAAGGCCAAGCTCTACCAGATCGAGGAGGACAAGAAACGCTCCGAACAGGAGCGCCAATACGGCGAGAAAGGCGAGATCGCCTGGGGCAGCCAGATCCGCTCCTACGTCTTTCAGCCCTATCAAATGGTCAAGGACCACCGAACCGGCCACGAGACCGGCAACATCAGCGCGGTGATGGACGGCGACCTCGACGGCTTCATCGAGGCCAAGCTGCGCGGCCAGCAGAAGGGCGACGCCGACCTGCCGGAATGACAGCGATGACCGCGCCCGACCCAGCCGCGCCGGAACCGGAGCCGCCCACGGATCCCGGTCACGCGTCACCGCCGGCGGGTGACCGCCAGGGCCAGCGCATCGACGTCATCACCCTGTTCCCCGGCATTTGCCAGGCACCGCTGAGCGAGAGCATCCTCGGCCGCGCCCGCCGCGACGGCCTGCTCGACCTCCACGTCCACGACCTCCGGGAATTCGGCCTCGGCCGCCACCGTCAGGTCGACGACGAACCCTACGGCGGCGGCCCCGGCATGGTGCTGCGGCCGGAACCCGTGTTCGCCGCCCTCGATCACGTGCGCGGCCTGTGCCCGGATTCGAACCCGGAGGTGCTGTTCATGACGCCCCAGGGCCGGCGCTTCGACCAGGCCATGGCCCGCGAACTGGCGCCCCGACCCCACCTGATCCTCATCTGCGCCGCCTACGAGGGGCTCGACCACCGCGTCGTCGAGGTCTTGGTGGACCGTGAAATCTCGATCGGCGATTACGTGCTGACCAACGGCGCCCTCGCCGCCGCCGTGCTCATCGACGCCGTCGTGCGGCTGCGCCCCGGTGTGCTCGGCGACGACCTTTCGGCGGTCGAGGAAAGCTTCAGCGACGGACTGCTCGAAGCCCCCCACTACACCCGCCCGCCCGAGTTCCATGGCCACGCCGTGCCCCCCGTGCTGCTGTCCGGCGACCACGGCCGCATTGCCGCCTGGCGCCGTGAGCAGTCGCTGGAGCGGACCCGGCAGAACCGCCCCGACCTGCTGCCCTGAGCATCGGCCGTCGGACGCTCGTTAGCGATCGGCGGGATCGTCAGCCGACCTCGTGTGCTGTCTGTGGAGTATCCGCCCACCAGCGCCACCCCATGGCGCGGCGCCCCCCGTCGGCGGGGCCCCTTGACACGCGTGGCGTGCGCTCCATGTTAAGCGGCAATTTATCCGCTGCCGCGCCGGCTGCCCGCAAGGTTCCGCCGCCCGTCGGAAGTGTCCCGACAGCCCCGCTTATTGTTCACCATGAAGTCCATCGGTATTCATTCCGTCGCGTCCGCAGCCAAGCCACATGGTCGGCCGCTCGCCTGCCGCCTTGCCATCGCCGTGCTCGTCTGCGGACTGAGCGCCGCCCACCTGGGCGCCCAGACCCTGTCGCCGGCGCCGACCCCGCCGAGTCCGCCGCCCCCGTCCGAAATCCCGGAAGCCGAGCCGCCGCGTGTGGGGCCGGGCCAGCCCACCACCCCATCGGACACCCCGGCCCCGCAGCCCGAGCCCGGAACCGCACCCGGCGCGCCCATGCCCGCGCCCGGCCTGCAGCCGCCGGCCACTCCGCCGGATCCGACCTCGCCGCCGCCGGCCGGCTATCCCACCCAGCCCGGACCGTCCCCGAGCCTGCCCGGCCAGCCGGGGATCGAGCCCTCACCCGGCCTGCCCGGAGCCGCCCCGCCGACCATGACGCTGCTGCTCCAGCCCAGGCTGGAAGACGTTGTCGACGTGCTTGAAGCCATGCAGTTGGCGGTCACCCCGATTGATGAAACCAGCGTCATGGTCCAACTGGGTGAGTTCAACACCCTGTTCACCCTGCGCGACAACGGCCTCAAGCTGTATGCCGGGTTCTCCGGTTACGACGACATCGAGCTTCGGCACATCAACGACTGGAACCGCCGCAAGCGTTACTCCACGGCTTACTTCGACTCCAGCAACGATCCCTGCATCGAGCACGACCTCGATTTTGATGGCGGCGTTGCCATCCCCGCCTTGCGCAGCGTTGTCACCACCTTCGGCCTGTCCGTCAGAAGCTTCGCCGAATTCCTCGCCGACCCCGCCACCCTGCAGCGGCCGTCGGCCAATGCCGCTCCGCCCACCGCTCCCGGATCCCCGCCCCCGTCGCCCCCGTCGCCCGTCCCCAACCCGGGCGCCGGCTTCCCTCCGGCTCCGTCCGGCTCCAATTCCCTCGACGACAACCCTGCCCCGGGTCTTTGAGCGCAAGGGATCGCTTTCCAGCGGCCGTCCATTCGCAGGGGGCGGACGCAGCTGTGAATGAGTGGCGCTGGCAACGGTAGGGCGAGCCGTCCCTGACGAGCCGCGTTCGCCGGACCGGCGCGGAGATGGGGGCAATGGGGGGTTCGCGGGTTGTGGGGGCTTTGGCTGTTCGCGGGCAAGGCGCGGTCGGTTTGGTGTGCGGGGCTGGGGGGCGAAAGGAGGTCCTTCGGCCTGCGCGGCTCGGCAGGGACGCCTCGCCCTACCCCGCGGGGTGGCAATCCCGCGGGGTGCTTCGCGCCTGCGAGGCCAATGAAGCAGGCGCAGGGAACGGTCGTCCCGCACCCCGGTCGCTGCGCCCGCGAGGGCTGGGTGAGGCGGAGTGGTGGAGTGGTGCGCGACGACTGGTCAGCGGCTTGATCGTGCGCTGTTGTTGGCGACAGCCCGTAGGTTGAATTGGCGCAATTCGACCTTCTGTGCGCGGTGCGGGC
>SKLO01000334.1 GCA_007123195.1 Verrucomicrobiales bacterium
CCGCCGTCCGGCCTTCCTCCTGTCCCGCTGGTGGCGGAACGGGCTCAGGCGCTGGCGAGGAACAGGTCCCAGTCGGCGATGTCGTGCAGGTTGCGCAACGTCAGCGTCACCGGCACCGGACGCGGGGTGCGCGGCTCCTTGAGCAATCGAAGGCCCGCCTCCTGCGGGGTGCGGTTGGCCTTGCGGGTGTTGACCCGGCGATCGGCAAGGACGCAGTTTTCCCACGAATTCGAACCCCCGCGCGAGCGCGGGGTGACGTGGTCGATGCTGGCCTCGCCGGGCCTCAGGTTGCGGCCGGTGTATTGGCAGCGGCCCCCGTCGCGATGCCAGATGCCGCGCGAATTGAGCTTGGGCCGGATCATCGGGATTCCTGCAAACCGACTCAGCACCAGCACGGTGGGCACGCGGATCGGTCCCCGCGGGGTGCCGATCGAGTCGTCGTGGGGACGCACGGGCAGGCTCAACCACTGAGCCCACAAGGTGGGGATGTAGGTCTGGCGGTCGGCGATGTCCAGACCGACCGAGTTGCCTGCGCTCATCTGGCAGAAGGCCTGCGCAGGCGTGGTGATGCTGACCGCCTGCCAGTTGCGGTTGAGAACAAGAACGGTGTTCAGGTGCAGCACTTGGCTCATGGGACCAACTGGGGTGAAATCGGCAACGAGAAATGGGTGGCGGAACAACGGGAGCAACGGCCGCCCCACCATACCCCGAAAGGGCACGCCTTGCCAGGGCGCGGAAAGCGGGCCGGGGCCGCTGCGGGCGCCACATGCCCCGGACCCGAAAGGCCAACGGCCGGACGAACAGGACGCGGCTTGGCCTGAAACGATGAATCGACCGGAACCCGCCCGCCTGCGGCAGGATTCCGGAGGCCCCCATCCGGGGCGACCGCATCGAACCGACCCGCAAGGCACGGCGGCGTCGCCACGGGAGCCCGCCACCACCCCGGATCCGGCGCCCGGATCGATCCCCGCCTGCTTGGGACATGGCGGCAGGGTTTCCCGATTCCGATCGTTCGGAACCTGGCCAATACGGAGAAATGGACCGGGTGTTTCCTGAAGGCGATGCAGCTAAATTTACCTGCTCCGGTTTGTCAACCGAAAACTGAAGCAGGTTTGCCACCGGAGTTCCCCAGCCAAACGGTTCAGGCGGGCAAGCCGCGGCTCTTGAACGTGGTCGGGGAACTGCCCACATAGCGGCGGAACGAACGGTTGAATTGGGACAACGAGCCGAAACCGCAGGAGCGGGCCACCTCGCTGACCCGTCGTCCCCCCTCGTTGAGCATCTCGAGGGCATGCTCGATGCGCAACCGGTTGATCGATTCGGTGACGCTGAGCGTGGTGTGCTTGCGATAGACATGGCTCAGGTAGTTCGGCGACACGCCCACCGCACCCGCGATTTTCGGCAGCGACAGATCCTCCTCGAGAAAGTGCCGGCTGATATACTCGCGGGCCCGCGCCACCGGTTCCGGTTCCATGCCGCCATGAACCGCCACCACCCGCAGCCCCTCGGAACTGAGATAGGCAGCCATCCGGTGCAACAGCCACACCGCCGCGGCCCAGCGTTCCGCCGTGATGACGGGTAGCTGCATCACCGCCAGGCGGATTTCGTCCGGCACCCGCGAGGTGCCGAACCACGTCTCGCAGGCATGCCCGACCACATCGCCCGACGTCTGCGACAAGAGTGCCTGGCCAATGCGCAGGACGCCGACGCGCTCGGTGCCAATGCGCAGGACGGCGGCCGCCTCATTCAGCCCACCGATCGAAAGCTCGTGCTGCCCATCCACCTCGCTGGCGGGCACACGGTGCCGACCAGCGGCGGCCCGCGCTCGCTCCAGCCAGTCCCGGTGCCGCTCCAGCACGTTGTGCATTGGCGTCACCCCGAAAAACGGCGAAAGGTCGCCGCCGTCGGCACTCTCAAGGCAAAGCTTGAGGCCGGTCAGGTCTTTGACGATTCCCTCGCACTCGCGGAAGCAGTCGCTGGATTGAAGGCGCTCACTGAGTGCGGCTGCCCGCCTAAGCGCCGATGCCGGGTCGGCCATGGCCGGACTGAGTGTCATGATCGTGGTCGGTGAAGTTGGTTGTCGCCGTGGACTCTGCTGAACCCGCTGGCATTTCCCAGGTCCGCGGAAGCGGGCGAGGAGAGCCAACCAGCAGGGCCACTGAGGCCATGTGCATGGTTCAGAATCAGATTCGCTCCCCATCATCCCGCGGTTTCATCTAATTTTCAACTAGCTTAATGAAGAAAAAGACCATTATGTCTATGTTTTGTCTATTTTTAACCGGCGGGTACAACAATTTGCGCGCGCCGCGGGGCATGCCGCCCGGGCCATCCACCCGCCGGCCCGACAGCCAGCGCAGCTCCCGACAATTTGTCTGTGCCCGGGTTGCAGGCTCCCGCCGCATCGGAACGCACCGTCTCATCCGGGGCCTCGCGAGCGCAGCGCCGGTCGGCTGAACTGTCGCCAATTCGACCGGGGTTCGGGTCGCTCGTGCCCTGCGCCTGCTGCCTTCGCGGCCGTTTTCGCCCCCAGCGAATGCACCGCCGCTGGAAGCATCCACGGTCACGCAACGCACTTCCCGCCATCGCGGGTGGGAGGCCCCCGCTACGGGACCGAGACAGAGGCTCCGCCCGCTCTCCCGCTCTCCCGCTCTCCCGATGGCTCACGGCTCAACACCCGAAGCGCCATGAAACCCGGGCACCCCGTGCCGGATGCGCTCGGAAAAGTCCGGTGCGTCATCGGCTTCCTGCGCCCGCTGGTTGATCCTCGACAGCTCCCGAAACGAATCAAAGTCGGACCAGGTCTGCCCCGAGGCCAGCACGCCGCGCCGCCACAGCAACTCGTCCAGGCGGCCATTGACCAGCACCCGCCAGTCCCAGCGGCCGCGGTCCTCAGCCGGAAGCAACGCATACAAGCTGGTGGTGCAGTTGTGGGTGATCACGTTGTAGAACGCCGGCTCTTCGCGCAGCTGGTTCATCTCATCGACCGTGGTCAGGAAGAACTCGCGCCACATGCCGAGGTCGCCGCGCAGGCGGTAAAGGTAAACCGGCTGCCGGCGGATGTTGGTCCGCAGCCGGATGAAATCCCGCTCGTCGCCGAACAGGTATTGCAGCTCGAACATCTTGTAGAAGCCGCCCAAGGCCGAGAATGACTCACCGACCTCGCGCCGCGTCTCCGCCGACAGCACCACCCGGCCATCCTCACCAAAGTCAAAACTGAGCATCGGATGCGCCAGCACGTCGCCCATGAAGGCGTCGAACACCAGGTCGACCCCGCGCAGCTTGTCGAGTCGGAAGGACCGGGTCTCCCAGCGTTCGACCGCCTCATCGCGGGATTTCCACTCGAAGTTGCGCACCTCGTGCAGCGTCACCGTGCCGTCGTCGCCCACCTCACCGTGCCCGGTGCGGCCGAACTCGGGCTGCCAGTCGCGCTCGTTCGACGGCTGGATCATCGCCCACGGTGCCATCACCACCAGCAGCAGCGCCAGCGCCGGCCAGCGACGCCCGAACCGGCGTCCGCGCCCGCCCAGCAGCCGGGCCGGCGGCCGCAGCCACGCCCCCAGGAACACCGTCGCCCACACCAGAGCCAGCACCAGGTTGCCCGTCCCGGGCCAGGGGCCGTCGAAATAGACCGCGCCAAAGCACCATACCCCGCAGACCGCCAGCAACGCCGCCAGCAACCGGCTGCCCCAGCGCCGCCACCTGCCTCCGGTCGCCACCCGGTCCACTCCCCTGTCACCCACTCCAGATCCTGACATTGCCATCAATCCTCCGGTCAGCCTTTCAGCCTCCCCCCGTCTCCAGATCGGCCGCCCGCACCGGGCTTGTGTCGGCCAGGAAATCCGCCAGCGCATCGCGCGTCTGCAGCGGGATGAACTCGACCGTCGGCTTCACCGCCGGCTCCGCCAGGATCGCCCGCAGCTGAAGCAGCCTGCGGCCGCCGGACTGCGCGTCGTAGCTGTTGAACAACACCGGGATGCGGTGCCCGGGCTCGAGCGGCGTGCCGTCGGGCCACTTCAACCCCTCCACCACCAGGTTGGGCCCGCGGCGGCCAACGTCGGCCACCAGACCGGTGAAGCCGCGGCGCGACCAGAAGATGGACATCGACTCCTCCAGGATCGCCGCCAGCTGGCCATGTGTCAGCTCGGCCTTCACCAGCATGTTCTCGAAGGGGATGATTGACCACAGGTCGCGCTGCGTCACCGGCCCCGCCGGCAGCGGATCCTCGCCGAAGGTCCCGTGAAACACCGCCGCCGCCTCGATGCCGCGCTTGCGTGCCGCGTGCAGCAACGCAGTGCCGATGAACCGGTGGGTCTGTCCAACTCTCCCGTTGTCGTATTGGTGGGTCAATTCCTCCCCGATCTCACCCACGACCTCGTCGAGATGCGCCTCGGCCTCCTGCAACACCGGCGCCACCGTCTGCAACACCAGCGGGTCAAGCGCCACTGAGGCGTCCATTTTCCGCACCTCGGTGCGGCAGTCGACCAGCTTGCGGCTGGCGCGATCGAACACCAGATCCACCCGGCCACAGTGAATGCCGAAGTAATTGGCCTGGGTGTAAAGCGCCGGGCCCAGCTCCAATTGCTCGTTCAACCGGTGCGTGTGCCCCGCGATCACCACGTCGATCTCCGGCACCACCCGCACCAGCTCGTGGATCGGGTTGGCGTGGTCGTCCTGGTCGCGCCAGCCGAAGTGAGTCACCGCCACGATCGCGTCCACGCCCCCCTCGGCCTTCATCCGGTCGACCGCCAGCCGCGCTGCGGCAGCCGCGTCGGTGGCCTCCATGCCCGCCAGCAGGGTCGGATGAAACCAGGCCGGCAACCCCGGCGTGATCAGCCCCACCAGCCCGATCCTGAACCCGTCCAGCTCGCGGATCATCCACGGCCTGACGTTGGCGAACGGATGAGCCGCGTCGGGATGCGCTCCGGCCGCGTGGCCGTCGAGCTTCAGGTTGGCGGTCAGCACCGGCATTTGCGAGCGGCCCAGCGCATCCAGAACCGCTTCGCCGCCCCAGTCGAACTCATGGTTGCCCATGGTCCAGGAGTCGTAGCCGAGCTTGTTGAACAGATCGATCATCACCCGACCGCGGCTCAGGTAGCCGGCGGCGGTGCCCTGGTAGACGTCGCCGGCATCCACCAGCAACGAGTGCGGGTGTTCGCTGCGCCAGCGCCGGATCTGGCTGGCACAGCGGGCCAGGCCGCCCACATCCTCGACCCCGTCGTAGGTGGCGGTCGGCAGCACGTTGCCGTGCAAGTCGGTGGTGTGCATCAGCGACACCACCGCCAGATCGCCCGCCGCGTGGGCCCTCAACTCGCGGGCATACCAGCCAGCCGTCAGGCCGCCGAGCCCGGTCAATCCCATCCGGCGCAGGAACGCGCGCCTGGTGTGCAACCGCTTCCGTGTTTCCATCATGTGCTTGCTCCTCCTCCGGGGGCCGGCATGCAGGCCCCTCGCTGCGGCCGCCGAACCCCGGGTGTCGGCCCAGTTTCCAGCCGCTCCCGCCTCCCGGCAACCGATATTGCCCGGCGCCACGGAACCGTCACCGTGTGGCGCCTCCCGCCAGGGAGGGCACGGGGCCGCCTTTCCTTCCCGGCATCAGCAGGCTTCGGGCCTGCTGATCCGCAATCACATCATGGAACAAAATCGCCGCCGCCACTCAATCCGGCTCGCGACTGCCGAAGTGGATCATCCAGCCGACTCCGAAGCGGTCTTTCACCATGCCGAATTTTTCCGCGAAGAAGGTGCCGCCCATGGGCATGGTCACCTGGCCGCCCTCGGCCAGCGCCTGGAACACGCGGTCGGCCTCGCCAGCCTCGGTCACAGTGAGCGACAGCGAAAAGCCGCCAAACCCGCCATCGGGTTCGCAGCCGTCGGAGGCCATGATCACGGTGTCTCCGACGCTGAACTCGGCGTGCATGATCTTGTCGTCCCAATCCGCCGGCGTGACGCCCGGGGGCGGCGGTTCGGGACTTTCGCGGAAGCGCATGAGCATCCCGGTTTTCGCGCCGAGGGCGTCGGCGTAGAAGTGAAGCGCTTCCTCGCAGCGCCCGCTGAAAAACAGATACGGCTGGATCAGGGGTTGTTCGGGTTTCATATGGGTGGTCATGTCAGGTGTTCGGGAACTGCCGGACGGCCGGCATTGGCATGCGATCAGGCTTCAACGATGGTTTCAAACCCTCCGTAGGCCATGCGCGTATAGTCGAACGAGGGACCGTCCTTGCCGGGACAGATCTCCTTCATGCGCGGGTCGGCCATCACCTTGGCGTTGACCTCGTCCCGATGGGCGCGCGAGCGATAGGCGATCCAGGCGAACACGACCGTCTCGCCGTCGCCCGCCCCCGCCATTCTGGGGAACGGGGTCATGTCCCCGGCCTCGAAGTCCTCGCCCAGGGCCTCGATGTATTCGAGGGCACCATGTTCTTTCCACAGCGCGCCAGCCCGGGATGCGGCGTCACGGTAGGATTCCAGCTTGTCCTTGGGAACGGGCAGGACGAACCCGTCGATGTATCGGCTCATGATGGTCTGATTGGTGATTGGTGATTGGTGGTCGATGGTGGCTGCACGTCGGCTTGGCTGACCGCCAAGGGCCGGTGGCGCCAGATCCCGGCCGGGCCGGGGTTCGTGGGGTAGACGAACATGGGCGTCCCGCAGGGACAGTTGTTTTCAAGATGGCGCAGTTTCGCCCGGAAGGCAGCGCTCCAGCTTGCCGCGGATCCAATCGCGCTCGGGCGCGACCTCGGCCAGCTGCAGCGCGCGCTGGAAGTGGGCGGCGGCGGCGCCGAGGTGGCTGCGCTGCCACTCGAACTCGCCCAGCAGGGTGTGCGTGAGGTAATAGTCCCCCAACCCGGCGTGGTCGCGCAGGACCTTGAGCCGCTGGATCGCACGCTCCGGACCGTGCACCCGGGCCTCGGCCACGGTCCGGTTGAGTTCGAACACCGGCGACGGCCGGATCGCCAGCAGTTGATCATACAATGTCAGGATCCGCCGCCAGTCGGTGCCGGCGTCGCTCGGTGCCAGACAATGACAGGCCGAGATCGCCGCCTGCAGATGGTAGTCGCTGGCCTCGTCGCCGGCGGCGGCCAACTCGAGATGACGCATGCCCTGCGAGATCAAGCCGCGATCCCAGCGAGCGCGGTCCTGCCGGTCCAGCGGCACCAGTGCACCGGCGGTGTCGGTGCGGGCGGGAAGGCGCGCGGTGTTGAGCAGCATCAACGCCAGCAGGGCATGGACCCTTGGCGTGCCCGCCACCGGATGCCCGGCCAGAACCCGGGCCAGGCGGATGGCTTCGGCGCAGAGATCGGCACGGATCAGACGTGTACCCGCCGACACCTTGTAGCCTTCATTGAACAGCAGATAAAGCGTGCCCAGCACCCCGTCCAGTCGCGGCCGCAGTTCCGGGCCGGCCGGGATCTCGAACGCCACCCCGGCGTCGCGCAGGCGCTGGCGGGCGCGCGTCAGGCGCTTGGCAATGGCGGTCTCGGTGGTCAGGAAGGCCGCCGCCATCTCGCCCTGACCGAGACCGCAAAGGGTCTTCAGCGCCAGCGCCGCCTGCTGGTCGGTCGGCAGCGCCGGGTGACAGCAGGCGAACATGAGCCGCAGCCGGTGATCGCGGATCTCGCCCTCCATCAACGGGGTATCGACGGTGGGACCCGGCGGGCTGGGCAGGCACTGGGCAAGGTGGGCAATGTAGGCCGGCTGCTTGTCACGGAAGTTGGCTTCGCGACGGATGGTGTCGATGGCAAGGTTGCGCGCGGTGCGCAACAACCACGCCTGCGGATGTTCGGGAACGCCACGGTCGGGCCAAAGCTGCAGCGCTCGCAGCATGGCTTCCTGGACCGAATCCTCCGCCAGCTGCAGTCGCGGCAAACCGAGGATGCCGGTGAGCATGGACACCAACCGACCCGACTCGCGCCGGAACAAGCCCTCGGCCAGACGCCGCACGGCGGCCTCGCTGGCAGGCGGCGGAACAGCCCCGGACGGGGCGGCTTCGATCGGGTCTGGCGACGACGCCTTCATCCGTCAGCGGGCCGGCGCGACGCACCAGCGGGCGGGCGGCGGACTCACGACGCCGCCGCACGTTCCGCCCGCAGCCGATGGAACGCCGGGCACTCGCGGGCCACAGGCCTCACTTCCACAGAGGCCCCGCACTGCAGCAATGGCCAGGTCCGGGCAATGCGAACCGCTTCGTCCTCGTCGGTCACATGCAGAATCAGGTAACCACCGATGGCCTCCTTCGACTCGGCGAACGGTCCATCGGTGATCGAGGTGCCGCCCTTGCCTTGAACAATCTTGCCCTCCTCGAACAAGGGCTGGGCGGCCTTGAACTTGCCCTGTTGCCGCAGTTGCTCGAACCAGCCGAGGGTCTCCTCCATGATGCGCTCCATCTCTTCCTGGCCGAGGTTGCGTTCCCAGCCGCTGCTGCGGAACAACAGCATGTATTCAGTCGGCGCCAACGGCTCGTAGGCCGGAGCAGGCGCGGGGTTGCCTTGGGTGCTATTGCTCATGACGTCGGGTCTGGCTGGATTGGGTGTGTCTGGTGTGGTTCGGATGGATTGCCCGGGGCGCGGTCTGGCGGCGGCGGCGCCGGTTTGATCCTGACGGTCGGATCCCACCACCCCAACACGACGGCACCAAGCCGGTGCCGCCACGCCGCATCGACGACGCAACCGCGCCCCCGATCACCCTCGTGACGAACACGGGATCTTGGTCGGGGACAACTATCGGCCATTTTCTTCCGTCGTCACCGCACTTTCTTCCCCCAACGACCCGGGAAGCCATCGCGTTCACTCCTTGAACTCCTCGCGATCCGGGATCCGGCTGAAGGCGATCTTGGTGCCGGAGAAGGTTTTGACCTGATCGGGCGAGAACCCCAGCGCCACGGCGTCGCGTCCGAACTGCTGGTTGATCTCGTCCATCACCCGCGACAGCTGCTCGCGCTGACGACG
>SKLO01000267.1 GCA_007123195.1 Verrucomicrobiales bacterium
ATTCAAACCAGACATCAACGATATCGAAAATCTGTTCGTAATCATCGGGGCTGTATTCATTACCCAGAAAATCCGAGGCCGGACGCGCCCCTTGTTCCCGGCTGGGCACCGACCGCCGCCCAGGCCCAGTTGCGCGGCCAGGGCCAGCAGGAACCGCCGGAACTGCCGCGCGAGTTCCGCGGCGCCTGGATCGCCACCGTGGGCAATATCGACTGGCCGTCCCACCACAGCGTGCCGGCCGAGCGCCAGCGCGAGCAGTTGCGCGCGATCCTCGATCGCGCCGCCGCCATGCACCTCAACGCGGTGAT
This sequence comes from Verrucomicrobiales bacterium, assembly GCA_007123195.1. Lineage (GTDB taxonomy): Bacteria > Verrucomicrobiota > Verrucomicrobiia > Verrucomicrobiales > SKLO01 > SKLO01. The sequence continues at coordinate 309 of SKLO01000267.1, forward strand.
CTTCCAGGTCCGGCCTGCCGCCGACGCGCTTTACCGCTCCGACATCGAGCCCTGGTCGCCCTACCTCACCGGCACCATGGGCAAGGACCCCGGTTACGACCCCCTGCAATTCGCCATCGAAGAAGCCCACGCCCGCGGCCTCGAACTCCACGCCTGGTTCAACCCCTACCGCGCCCGCGCCTCGGGTTGGGTGCAAGCCAGTGCCGACCACATCATGCGGACCCACCCGGAACACATCCGCAACGTCGGCAACCTCCGCTGGATGGATCCCGGCGAACCCTGGGTGCAGGAGCGCACCCTGGCGGTCATCCGCGATGTCGTCCGCCGCTACGACATCGATGCCGTCCACATCGACGACTACTTCTACCCCTACCCGCCGCAGGGCAGCCGTCCGGGGTTCCCCGACGACGCCACCTGGCAGCGCTACCGCACCGGCGGCGGCACGCTCGAACGCGACGACTGGCGCCGCGACAACGTCAACGAGCTGGTCCGGCGCATCAATGAAACCGTCAAGGAAGAGAAACCCTGGGTGCGCTTCGGCATCAGCCCGTTCGGCATCTGGCGACCGCGCCAGCCCCCCGCCGTGGCCGCCGGCCTGGATTCCTACGCCGACATCTTCGCCGACTCCCGCCACTGGCTGCAGCAGGGCTGGTGCGACTACCTGGCGCCGCAACTCTACTGGCGCGAGCGCGACTCCCAGCAGCCGTTCGGCGCGCTGATGGAATGGTGGCAGCAGCAGAACACCATGCAGCGCCACCTGTGGCCCGGCATCGCCGTCGAACGCGTCGGGCGCGATCGGCAGGCCGACGAGATCGTCATCCAGGTCGGGCTCGCGCGGCAACACGGCCTGCCGAGCGCGTCCGGTCACATCATGTGGAACATCAGCGCCCTCACCACCAACAAGCACCGTGTCAGCGACTGGCTGGAACGCCATGCCTACCGCGGCCCGACTTTGGTGCCCGCCACCCCCTGGCTCGATCCCACCCCCAGCCGTCTCGCCGCCCACATCCGCACCGGCAGCGCCCCCAGCCTCAGCCTGGCCACCGACGACAGCGGCCGACCCCAGCTGGCCTGGACCTGGAACCAACCCGGCACCGAACCCGCCGCCGGCAACGCCGACGCCACCCGCTGGTGGCTGGTCCAGGTCCACGACGGCGAGCAATGGCACGTCGCCGCCCGCCTGCCGGCCGGCAGCAACCGCTACACCCTGCCCGCCGACCACAATTGGCGCGTCTGCGCCATCCGCCCGATCGACCGCCTCGGCCGGCTCGGCCCTTTCGCCATGGCGCGCCTCCGGTAGCCGCAACTCCAACTCCCATGGCCGTCGTTGCCTCCTGCGCGCTGCCCGCGCTTGGGTGGTGACGCAGCAGCGTGATCTCCGACACGGCAGCTCGACCCCGACCCCGACCCCGACCCCGACCCCGACCGCCCGACTTCCCGATCTACCTGCCGTCCGACCGCCAATACCACCTCACGCGGCAACAACAGGTGTGGCGGCGGCACGGCCACGGCGACCCCCTTCAACGCCTGGCTAAGCCCCCCCATTGAAGGCGCGCCACTACACCGCCGTGTCCGCCGGAGCCGGGTCCCGCAGTTGCCCGCAGCGCTCGCCCATGCGCCCGTAAACCTCAATCCCGCGCGAACTCCACTGCACCAGGTCTTCATCCCAAAGCACCGTCTCACGTTGGAAAAGGGTGATGCAGCACGAACCGCCAAACTCAAACCATCCCTTCTCCTGCCCTCTGGCCACGGTCTGCCCCGGGCGCGCACTCTGGCGTATGCTGCCGACACAGGTGGCGCCAATCTCCGCCAGCACCACCAGTCCCGCCAGCGGGTGGTGCAACAGGCTGATCTCCCTCGCGTTCGACCACAGGATGTCCAGCCGACCCCGCAGCGCCAGCGGATTGACCGAATACAGCGGCCCGCCCACCCGCCGAATCTGCTCCAATCGGCCGCCACAGGGAAAGTGAAAGCGGTGGTAATCCACCGGACACAAGCGCGAAATCAGCATCGAGCCGTCGGCGAACCGCCGGCCCAGCTCGGCGTCCCCCAGCAGCGATTCCACGTCGAACGGCTCACCCTTGGCATAGAACTGCCGCCCCGTGTCCAGCCGCGGCACCAGCAGGTGACGCCCGTCGGCCGGCAGCACCAGGGTCGATTCATCCCCCGCCAGCGGCCGCGCCTCCGGCTTCAACCTGCGCGCGAAGAACGCGTTGAAATGCGGGAACGAATCCGCCGGCTCGGCGAACTCGCCCTCGTCGAGTCCATACTCATCGATGAACGGCCGCACCTTGGCCCGGCTGGCCGGGCGGCTCATGCGCCAGCCATACCACTTCGAAAACCAGCGCCGCCGCACCAGCAGCCACAATGCCAGCCGCCCCGCCACGCTGCCATAGGTCCAGCGCAGCCAGCGCTCGCCGTAAATCTCCTCCCGCAGCAGCCGTTGCTCGTCCCGGTGCCAGAACTCGATCGCCCCCCCGCAGGCGTCGCCGCCCGCGGTGGCCGCGCCGCCCGATCCGGCGCCGCCGCGCCCATGTCCATGTCCCTCGCTCGCTGTCATTGATGTCTTGAATTCACCCGCCCTGCCGAACCGTCGCCGCCCGACCGCCTCCGCTCACACCTTCACCCGCCGCAACCGCGCCCCCAGCATCGCCAGCTTCTCATCGATGTGCTCGTAGCCACGGTCGATGTGATACAGCCGGTTCACCTCCGTCTCGCCCTCCGCGCTCAGCCCCGCCAGCACCAGCGCCGCCGACGCCCGCAGATCGCTCGCCATCACCGGCGCCCCGCTCAGCCGTGGCACCCCGTGGATCACCGCCGTGGAGCCGCTCACGTCCGCGTGCGCACCCATCCGCTTCATCTCCGCAATGTGCATGAAGCGCTGCGGAAAAATCGTCTCCCGCACCGTCGACGTCCCGTGCGTGGTGGCAAACAAGGCGCACATCTGCGCCTGCATGTCGGTCGGAAACCCCGGATACGGCTCGGTGGTCAACTCACCGCTGATCGGTTCCCCGCAACCCACCACCGTCAGCGCGTCCCCATTCTCCGCCACCGTGAATCCGCAGCGCCGCAGCGCCTCCGTCACCGCCACCAGGTGATCCGGCCGCGCCCGTTGCACCGTCACCTCGTCGCCCGCAATCGCCCCCGCCAGCATGAACGTGCCCGCCTCGATCCGGTCCGGGATCACCGTGTGCTCGGTGCCGTGCAACTCCTCCACCCCGCGGATCGTGATCCGCCCCGTGCCCGCGCCCTCGATCCGTGCACCCATTGAGTTCAGGAAATCCGCCAGATCCACCACCTCCGGCTCTGCCGCAGCCCCTTCGATCACTGTGGTGCCCTTCGCCAGCACCGCCGCCATGATCAGGTTGTCCGTGCCCAGCACGGTGGTGCCGTGCTTGCCGCGCAGATTCACCTCCGCCCCGTGCAACCCGTCCGGCGCCTCGATCTTGATGTCGCCGCCCGCCACCTCCACGGTCGCCCCGATCGCCCGCAACCCCATCAGGTGCAGGTCGATCGGCCGGTCGCCGATCACGCAACCGCCCGGCAGCGACACCGACGCCCGGTGCAGCCGTCCCGTCAGCGGGCCCATCACACAAATCGACGCCCGCATCCGCCGCACCAGATCGTAGGGCGCCTCCGGATGGATGTCCCCCGCCTCGACGGTCACCGTGCCGCTGGCCCGCTCCACGTGCGCGCCCAGCTTGCTCAGGATCTGCAGCATGTAGTTCGTGTCGGACAAGTCGGGCACCCTGCGGATCACGCAGCGCTCCCGGGTCAGCAGCGTCGCCGCCAGAATCGGCAACGACGAGTTCTTCGACCCGCTGACCGGCACCGACCCGCGCAGCCGCGCGCCCCCTTCAACGACAAGCTTTTCCATCTCCGACGCTAGCAGCCCCGCCGCCACCCCGCCACCCCGGATCCCGGCCCGATGCGGAGCCCGAGGCCCCCTGCCGCGCCCGGCAACCCAACCCAGGTCCCTGAACCAGTCTGGTCCAACACGGTCCCGGGCTTGACCCGGCAGCGATGAACCGCAACGATGGAGATCGGTCGCCGCGCTGCAACGCATCCCCTTTGCCCCCATGACACGTTTTACCGCCATTTTTCCCGTCCTCGCCGCCACGATGGCGCTGTCCGCTCCGCCTGTGGCGCCCGCCGAAGACAGCGCGCGTCCGGACCAGTTCCACAGCATTTTTTCCTTTGGCTACGGCGGCGATGACTTCCCCGAGGACCCGCAGCAGTTCGAGAAACTGGCGCGGCGCATCGCCGAAGAAGGGCAGTTCAGCGCCATCCTCTGTGGTTACACCGAAGAACGCGCCCGCATCTGCGAGGCGCTCGGCCTGCGCATGATGGTCGACCTGCTGCACCCGGCGCATCATGTGTATCGCGCGCCCGAGGCGGCGACGGCCTTGCTGGAGGAACTGCGCGGGCAGCCGGACTCGGTGGTGATGGGCTATCACCTGTGGTCCGACCGCATCGGCGGCTCGGTGGACGGCCGGGTGCGCGACATCCGCCTCGTGCGGCGCCACGATCCCACCCGCGCGACCTACTCCGCCAGCTACCGTGGCGACAGCCTCGGCTCGCTGGCCGCCGAGTCGGTGGTGTTCGGCTGGTATGATTTCCACTGGAAACGCGGCATCCACCGGCGTTTTCCCCAGCTGCTGCACGCCTGGCGGCTGGCAGGCCAGCACGACTCGGTGTTTTACGAGTTGCTGTCCACCGACTCCGGACGCCCCGGCGCCGGCAACTTCAACCGCAGTCTGTGGTCGGTGAACACCGGCATCGCCTGTGGCATGAAAGGTTGTTTGTGGTTCATCGGCTCGCGTCAGATGAACGCGCGCACCGGCGAGTGGACCGGTTACGGCCTCGACATCAACCGGGTCAACGCCGAGGTGATGCCGTTGCGGGATGAACTCATGCGGCTCGGCACGCCGGTGGCGGTGTATTCCACGCCGATCACGCTCGACATGAACAACCGGCCGGTGCCGGCGGCGGCCGACGGCGGCGACGTCTATCCGCCCGGGCTCGACGTCCACGCGTTGCCGCCTGATTTTCCGGTTCAAGCCGAGGCCGGCGAATTTCTCATGGGCGTGTTTGAACCTGTCGGCGACGCGGACGCGGATGGCGACGGCAGCCTGGTGCTGTTCATTGCCAACCACAACGCCTACCTGGAGCAGGAGGTCCGGCTCAGGGGCGCCGGGATCACGGGCGCGGAAATGTTCGACCGCAGCGAATCGCGCTGGCGGCCATTGCCGCCGGACCGGGGCGCGATCGGATTTCAACTGCCACCGGCCGGGGGCGAACTGCTGCGGCTGTGGCGGAGGAACTGAGGCGGGATGCCTCAGCCACTTGGTGGGCATCCATGGTCGGGGTGGCGCGGGGTCGGACAGGGCAGGGCGCCCCGGCAGCCGCGATCGGCGAACCGCTGTCCGTCATTTGGGGTTGACGGAACGCGCCCGGGCCTTAACTTGGCAAGGCATCTCCAAGTCCTTACCCCTACTTCACTCGCCATGATGTTAAAAACACTCCAAGCCCTCCTGCTGCCCGCTTTTTCCCTGGCTCTGGCAGCCTCCGCACACGGGCAGGCGGAGTGGAAAACCTTCACCAGCGCGGATGGCGAGCGGTCGTTCGTGGGCCAACTTCAGGCTTATGACGATCAGACGAACACCGTCACGATGCTGAACCGGCAGCGCCAGACTGTCGATTTCGACATCGAACTGTTGTCCGACGCGGACCGGGAGTATGTGGTGACGACCGCGCCGACCCTCCCGGTGAGGGCTTTTCTGGAGGTGACATTCCAGCCGATGCAGGAGCGGCAAAGTTCCGACCGCAGCGGCACGACCCGGCGCACGGAGTCCGATGGCGGCTTTCAGATCACGATCGACAATTTCTTGCCGGTTGCCTACCGGGACGTGACGGTGGAATACCTGATGATTTATCGCAAGGACAGCGCCAGCGGAGGTGGCACCGATCAGGTGCTGCGCGGAACAAGGCAGATTGATCTTGAGGCCAATGGCACGCTCGAAATCGAGACGGAAAGTGTGCAGTTGGTCAGCTCGCAGAGTCGACCCCGGGCCGTTGGGTGACGGTCGTCAGGGGGATGACGCTCATCCTCGGCCGCCGGTTCGGTGGCCTCCCGCACCCAGCGCAGCCGCGATTTCCTGGTGGGATGTGTCACCCGGGTGACCATCAACGGCCAGGTGGTGGACGTCAGTGCCTCCGGGCACAACCTGCTCCGGCAGTATCGCGACGCCTTCGATCAAAGCCCGGCCGAGTCTGAATGACTTGACCGAACCACCAGCCACCACCAGCCACCATATGGACCGCCGCTGTTTTCTCACCCGTTCCCTCGGTGCCACTGCCGCGCTCACCTTGCCGCTGCCCGCGCTGGCCCGCGCCAATGCCCGGGGAACGATCCGCATCGGCATGATCAGCGACATCCATCAGGATGTGATGCACGACGGCATCGAACGCCTCGGCGCCTTCCTGGACGCCATGCGCGAGGACAAGCCCGATTTCATCGTGCAGCTGGGCGATTTCTGCAAACCTACCAGAGCCAACAAGCCGTTCATCGACCTCTGGAACAGCTACGACGGCGACCGCCATCACGTGATCGGCAATCATGACATGGACGGAGGGTTCCGCCGCGAGCAGACGGTTGAATGGTATGGCATGCCCGACCGGTTCTACGGCTTCGACCACGGCGGCGTGCGCTTTCTGGTGCTTGACGGCAACGACCCCGGCGGCACCCAGGGCGGCTACAACCGGTTTATTGCCGAGGATCAGGAGGCCTGGCTCGACGCCGAACTGGAGGCCACCAAGGCACCGGTGGTGGTGATGATCCACCAGCCGCTCGACCACCCGTGGGGCGTGGTCAACCAGGAGGACATCCGCGCCGTGCTGGAGAAGGAACGTGGCCCGGACCATGCCGGCGTGGCTGCGGTGTTCAGCGGCCATTGTCACCAGGACTATGTGAGCCGCATCGGCGACATCACCCACATCCAGATCAACAGCGCCTCCTACGTCTGGCTGCCTGACAACGCCCGCCGCAACATCTACGACGAGGAGGCGCACCGCCAACACCCGAATCTCAACCGCGTAGCCCCCTACCGGGAACCACTGTGGGCGCGGGTGACGCTGGATCTCGATGGCGGGTCGATTGCCATCAAGGGTCGCTCCAGCGAATGGGTTGGTCCGGATCCCTGGGACCGCGGCGCACCGGAAGTCAACTACCCCCGCGACAAGAATCGTCCCGCGATTTCCGACTGGAACGGGCCGTTCCGGGTGCGGACCTGAGCAAGGCAGGCATTCCGAACGGGGTGGATCCAGTGGCCCGGCGTCCATCCCACAGGATCAGGGTTGGCAGGACGTCCATCGTGTCCGCGTCAACGCCGGCGGCGCAGCGTCCAGGCCAGCATCGCGCCCATCAGGAACCCGCCGCGGCCAGGCTCCGGCATCGCGAGCGCGAACACCTCCGCGGCGCTACGCGCGTGGTCGTAGACTCGCACCTCGTCCATCAAGCCGGTGAAAGAGTGCCCTTGGGCATGCGCCGCGCAGCAGCGCGGCAAGCCCCCACAAGCGTCCGCCGACACCCGCTTGGCCACGGTTGAAGCAATCTCAGCGACGGCGCCGGGCGAGAAGGGCGAACAGACCGATCGTCAACAGCACGGCGCGGCCGGGTTCGGGGGCGAGAAAGACGCTCAGGTTGAGCAGCATCTCCTGACCGGTCGGGTTCAGGTCGGAGAAGTCGATCGGCAGGGGAAAGTAGAAGCGTCGCTCGGCGACGGCGTTGGCGCCCATGAGGTCACCCGTGTTCCAGTTGGCAAGGCTGACCCACTGGTTGCCGGCGTTGTTGCGGATGCCGAGGAGCTGGCCGTCACCGGTGACGGCGGTGGACGTGACCCAGTCCATTGAGCCTCCGGTCCAGCGGTAGGTGGGTTCGCCGTTGAAACCGGTGCCGAGCGGGGTGACGCCGTTGAAAATGGGGTGGCTGGTGTTCCCCAGAGTGGTGGTCCCAAGATTTGTTTGGCCCGAGGTGCCTGAGGTGGTGACCATTTGCCAGCGGTTGGCTTGGGCAATGAACGCATTGCCCACGATGATCGGCGTGCCGATGCCGGCCCACTGGGCCACGGTGGCGGCATTGTTGGCAAAATCACCGCTGTTGGAGGCCCGCGCCATGATGACCAGATCGGCCGCGTTCAGGTCGTTGAGCTGGGCGGGACTGAGAGTGCCGTTGAAATCGGTGCGGATATCGACGTTGAAGCCGTTGGTCGAGAGAAAATTGACCCACGGGGTGGCGTTGCCCGCGTTGTTGGTGACCCAGATGACGTTGGCGGCGGGGGCGAGTGCGGGGACGGCGAAGGCGATGAGTAGGGCGACAACAGCTCCTTTTAGGGTGGCCAGGTGCTTCATGTTGAGGCAAATCTAGAAAATATGGGGCCTTCTGTCAAGCCCTTCTTGATGATTCCCGCCCCGAGGCCCGGGCGGTCAGGCGGCCCGGTGGGACCGGTGCGAGGCACTCGCGGCCCCGAGGGACGCGGGCCGGGCCTCACTCGGGCCCGGCGCCTGCGGCCCTCGCCGCCCAGGCGGCGGC
>SKLO01000536.1 GCA_007123195.1 Verrucomicrobiales bacterium
CCGCGGATTTCGAGGCCTTCCAGCAGGGCGAGGTCCAGCGCGCCGGGCAAGGTGGTCATCTTGCCGGAGGCGTCGAGCAGTTCCAGCGCCGTCATGGTAGGCAGGCACTTCGAGCACCGGCCACAGTTGTAGGTGTCGCCGGTATCCCCCGTGCAGACGCGGAGCCAGCGCCGGGCAAGTGGCCAGTCCAAAAGGTGGCGGAGCTTCTGCCCGCGCGCTTCATCGGAGCCGTCGTGGGTGAAGCGCTGGCGGTCGGTCGACCAGTGGCGGTCGAGCGCCGGGTGCGAGCCCCAGGGGATGAGCTGGTGATCGGCGAAGGTCGAGGCGATCATGATTTCCTCCAGCTCGGGTGCCAGCAGCCTGGCCACCGCCGCCAGAGCCGTGCCGTGGGCCAGATCCCACGGCACCAGCCGGTCGGTGTGCTGTCGCAGGTTGGTCCGCACGACGATCAGGTGCTTGCCGGTGTCGGCCGCCACCGCGTCCAGCATCTCGCCAGTCTGGCGCCACAAGTTGGGGTCGTCCTCATGGACATCGAACCCGATTACGAACACCAGCGTGTCGATGCGGTCCAGGTGGCGCTGTAGGGTGCGAAACGAGTCGACACCGCCGGTGAAAAAGCAGCCGATGCCGCGGCCAGGGGGAAGGTCCTCCGGGACCTCTGCCAGCCCGTTGACGCGGCAGGCGGTGGAGGTTCGCAGATTAATCGGCTGCAGGGGGGCAAACCAGTGGGCGAGCAGTGCCACCGCGCCGGGCAACTGCTCCAGCAAGGCCGGATCGAGCGAGGCCGGCAGCACCAGATCGCGGCCGAGATACATGGCCGGCAGCAGGTGACTGCCAGCCAGCAGGTCTGCGGTCAGTCGCAAGGGTTGGCGGGCGCCTTCGACTTCGAACCAGACGGGCTCCGACGGTTGCGGCCAGCCTGGCAAGGCCGGGATCACAAGTCGTTGGGCGGCCATGGTGGCAAGGGTGGAAGGTGGGTTCATGCATGACGGTTGCGGCGGGCGGTCGGGGGCCGCCCGGAACCAGCCGGGTGTTGCCGGCAGTGGCGGGGCCCGGCCCTTCGCATCCGCCCGCGAACGAGCGCCAGAGATTCACGCGCGCCCGCCAGCTGTCAAGCCGCAAGCTCGAAGCGCCGGCCAGTGCGCCGGTGGCCTTGCATCGCGCCCCGGTCGCGGCTAACGCTGCCCTTACAAGCCATAAACCAGCCCCACATGCAGTCGCCCGCACCCTCCAACCGCCCTGCGGCAGCCCGCCCCGTGGTCGCCATGGCCGGTACCTTTGACATTTCCAATTTCGGCGACGCGCTGTTCCCTGTGCTGGCCCGCTGGCGGCTCGCGGAGCTGGCCGATGAGGTGATCGCTCTGTCGCCCACCGCCGGGCTCCCGATTTGGAGGGACAGCCTGCCAGTGCGGGTGCTGGAGGACTTCCATCGTTCGGACGAGCCCTGCGACCTGGTGCTGCTTGGTGGAGGGGACATCGTGCACCTGCGGGCGACTCCGCCAGGGTTTTACGACGACGGCGGCTACAGTCGGTGGAGCGCCTACGCCAGTCTATGGGGCGGTGCCGCGTTGCTGGCGCACTCTCGTGGCTGCCCGCTGGCTTGGAACGCGCCGGGGGTGCCCGAGCCATTGGGTGCCGAGCTGGGAGAATTTCTTGTTGGCGAGGGGAGTCCGGCCGCCTACGTGAGCGTGCGGGACCATCCGAGCCTGGACAACCTTCCGGCCTCGGCCAGATCGGCGGTCCAGGTGGTGCCCGACACCTTGGTCGAGACTGCTTCCATGTGGCCCCGTGGCGAGAGGTTGGCTTCGGATTGCCGTCGTGTGTTTAACGAGTTGACAGGCTCGCCGCCGCCGGAGCGGTTTGTCACCGTTCACGTCAACGGGTTCGCGACGCCGACCGACTCTACCGAGGCGATGGCCGCAGCGATTGAGCACTGGTGTCGGCTGTGGAAGGCCAGTGCGGTGTTTGTGTGTCCCGGGCTGGTTCATCAGGATCCGAGATGGGTGGAGCCGGTCATGGGCGCCCTGATTGCTCGGGGGACTGGAGCCGCCAAGCTGGTGGTAGAGACCTCCATGCGCGACTTGGTGGCGGTTCTGGCTCATTCCTGCGGATATCTTGGTTCCTCAATGCACGGCTTCGTCGTCTCCTCATCCTACGGGGTGCCGGCGCTGGCGGTGATGCCGCGCGACAATCCGGCCCAGATCAAGCTCAGCGGCCACATGGAACTTTGCAGCTGGCGGGGGCAGCGCCTGTGGGCTTCCTGGCAGGATCTCGCGGAGGGTCTTCGTGCGGCTCCGGCTGCCGATCTGGATCTGGAACTGATGGTGCGCGAGTCGTCTGGCTACCTGGCCCGTTTTCAGACGGATTTGGACCGTCATTGGGAGCGTGTGGCGGGTTGTGTCGGCAGCCTCGGGCCGGCGGGCACGCCCCCTGTTGGATCGTCGTGGCTTAGATCCTGGCCAATGTGGTCGCCGCTGGGGAGGCAAGTCGCGACCCGCCTGACCCAGGAGTTCTGTGGAGACCTGCGGGAGCAGGCTGCCCGGACCGGAGTGCTCCAGGAGAAGCTCCAGTCCGAGCGTGACAAGACCAAAAAGCTGCGGGCGAAGCTGATCGAGTCAAGGGCTGAGCGTCAGCGGTTGCGGTCCAGTTGGGCGTGGCGCATCGCCCGGTGGTTGTGGTCGCTGGAGAAGCGGGTTCGGCGTTGATCGCCAACCCGTCAGCGGACGTTCTTCGGGGCAGGCCGGCAAAGGGGGTGGCTGACAGTTGTTATCAGTCGCCCTAGCCGTGAAGCGTCTGCTACCCGGTTTGACGGGGCCTCGGGGATGTGGTTTGATCGGGGGCTGGACGCAAGTATGCCGACACCTGACACCTGACACCTGACACATTGAGTTCCGACCCACCCTACGAAAGCGGCCCGGCGGCCCGAACGCTGGTGCTGCACATCGGCTGGGCAAAGACCGGCACCACATCGCTGCAGAATTTTCTCAAGCTCAACCAAGACCGGCTGCTGGGCGAGCACGGCGTTTGTTACCCCTGCACCGGCAGGAAGGCCGCCGGCCAGCATCGTCTGGGCCTCTGCCTGAGGGAGGGAGGCCCCGAGCCCCGGGAGGTATGGAGCCGCCTGATGGCGGAACTGGCTGCTGAGCGGGGATGGCACACCGCGATCGTGTCCAGTGAGGCCCTGCGCAATCCCGACCCCCAGCGACTGGCCATGGCGGCCGCGCTCGTGCCGCCGGAGTGGCAGGTGCTGATCGTGATGTATGTGCGCCAGCCGGATCTCATGCTCGAAAGCCTGTACCTGCAGGAGTTGAAGGGCGGCTACCCGTGGGCCTCGTTCGACAAGTTCCTGGCCGCAAAACGGGCGGCGGGTGAGCCCGACTACGAGGGAGCAGTAACCCTTTATCAAACCGGGTTCCCGCCACCCTGCGCCAGGGTGGTGGTCCGTCCGTTCGAGCGCGAGCAATGGCCGGACGGGGATCTGGTAGCCGATTTTCTACAGGCCACAGGTTTGGGTGATGTGTTGGCCGATGAGACCCTGCGCCAGCCGCCGCGACTGAATGAGAAGGCTTCCCCGTTGCTGATGTCCCTGGTGCAAGCCCTGACCCGGCGCCTGGTCGGCGAGCGGAAGCCGGGTGAACAGGGCGGGTTCGGGCGCCTGCTGCCCTCCATACGGATGCCGGAAACATCTCCGGACGAGCCGGTCCTGTTTTTGGACGCCGAGACCCGGGAGGCCATGCGATGCGAGCATGATGCCTTGTTTAAGCGCCTTGGGGTTTCATTTCTCCGCCGCCACGCCCTGGTCAAGGGCGTTGCCGGTGACCTGCCCCGGTTCGGATCATTGGAGCCGTCCGATCGCGAGCGGTTGCTGAGGCGGGTGCTGGAAGCCGCGGTGATCGTTGGCGACCAGACCATCCTCGCCCGGCGCAAGGCGGAAGCCGAGTTGGGGTCGAAGCGGGCTAGGCTGCGTAAACTGGAGGCCCGGTGCGCTGAGGTGGACCGGGAACTCTCAAGGCTGCGGCTGGTCACAGGCGCCCGGCATCATTGAAAACAATCCGGTCGACCGCTGCCGGCAGGTGTGAAGGCTCCGCCCGGCTTGGATCGGCCGCACACCGATGAACAAAATCACCATTATCTGGCACATCGGGTGGCACAAGACCGGCACCACCACCATCCAGCAATTCCTGCATCAGAATCGTCGGGCGCTGATGGAGCGCCACGGTCTCCTGTATCCCGAGGCCGGATTGATCAATGCGGGGCATCACCTGCTGGCGGACGCGGTGTCGAAGCGGGACCTCTACGGTCCCCGTGACCGGCGTTCCGATCTCGACTATCTGGAGCGCGAGTGGGGTCGTTTGGCCGATGAGATCGGCCGGACACCGCGGCCCGCCCTGGTGCTGCTGTCGTCGGAGGGCTTTCGCTATGCCGAGCCCGGGCGGGTGGCCCAACTGCTTCGGCGCTATGGCGTGGACGCAATCCACCAGGTGATCCTGTATGTCAGGCTGCCTGATCTCATGCTGGAAAGCCTGTTCGCGCAGGAGATCAAGACCGGCAGTTGGAACGGGTCGTTCGCTGATTTCGCTGAATCAAGAATGACCCGCGGCGAGGTCGGCTACCAGCAGGTGGTCGAGTGCTGGCAGCACTTCGGCGACACCCCTGTGGAACGCATCGTGGTGCGCCCGTTCGAACGCGGGCAATGGAAAGACCAGGATCTGGTGGCTGACTTTCTCCATGCGATAGGTCTGGAGGATACGGCCGAACTGGTAAGGCATCGTCAGGTCGACGAAGCCAACCGACGGCCGGATGTCGCCATGCTGTCCCTGGTGGCGGCCCTGAACCGCGCCATTGGCGGGAAACGCCCGCTGCGGGGTCAGGGTGCCGTGGAGTCGCTGCTTGAGGTGGCCGCCGATCGTCGTGCCCGCTGCCCGGTCGCGGCGGAGCCGGCGCGGTTCCTCGCCCGCGCCGACCGCGAGCATCTGAGATCATGCTTTGACCCGGTGTTTGAACCATTGGGGCTGCATTTTGTGGGTCGGCATCATTATCCCGATGGTGGCGGTGGCGAACTGCTGGACATCGGCGCCCTACCGTCGGAATCCCGGTTGGATCTGCTCATGTTTGGCATGGAGTGCGGTCTGCTGTCGCTGGACCGACTGTGTGCCGCACTTGAGGACACGCGGGCGGAACTCGATCAGCTGTCAGCTCGCGCGCGCGCCGAAAAGGCCAGGCTGGCGGAAAAAAAACAGCAGATCAAGCAACTCAAGCGGGAGGTGGCGAAACCGAAGCGCGCGCGCTTTTGGCGTCGGGTGGCGCAATGGTGGACCGGGGCGGGCGCGAGGTGATGGATTGACACTCCCCCGTTTTTTTCGACCGCAATGCCGTGCATTTCCCCGCCGCCGTCTGGCCGGCCGCGCGCGCGCGGCTAAGCCCGAGTTTGGCCAGCAGGCGCCCGACCATCCGGCCTACCCTCCATGTCCCTGTCGCAGCAGTCGGCCGCTGCCGGAGTTGGTCCAGACTGCGGAAAAACGGCTCCAGATCAGTGCCATTGTCCACCGGGCAAAGCAACTCCTGGCGAGCCATCCGGGCCACCCAGCGATTGAGCTGCCCGCGATCGGCCGGCGGCGGGTTCCGAAGCGCCTGGCGGAGCTGGTGTGGCGTGTGGACATCCGCGCTGAGTCCGCTGCCCCACAGCAGGCCGCCGCCCACGCACACCACCGGTTTTCCGTCCAGCGCCGCCGTCAGTTCCAGCTTGCTGCCGCCGGCCACCACCACGTCCGCCCACCGGATCCAGGCGGCAGGGTCGCCGTCCACGATCCACAGCCGGTCCCCGGCTCGTCCGGTCGCATGCGGATTATGCAGGGGATGCGGCTTGAAGACGGTGACGCCGTCCGGGTTGCCGTCGCTGATCTGGCGCGCCAGATCGAGGCAAGAGGCGCTGAAAGGCAGGTAGGTTCGGGCATCCGCGTGGTCCGCGGGGCAGGCGAACGAGTCCACCTCGCTGAATCCCAGATAGACCACCTTGGGTCCGCGGCTTTTCGCGGCCAGGAGATTGGCCGGGTGGTGTTCCAAGGCGGGAGGTGGCTGCCGGTAGAGTCCGGTGCCTACAGAGAGCGCTGCGGGCAAACGGGCCGGGGCCTCCGTATCGCTGTCCGGCAGCGGGTCGGGACAGCGCCAGCCCCTGAAATTCTGGCGCCGTGCCGTCACCAGGAAAGTTTCTGGCAGACACCCCCACTCAATGGTGCCCACCGGCACGCCGCCGGCCTCAAGCAACTCGCCCAGGCATCCTTGGAGGCAACAGGCACGGTTCCAGCAGTAGAAAGCCGTTGGTGGACCCTCGGCCAGGAGCCATGAAGCCTGACGCGCTTGCCTTTCATACCAACGCTGCGCTTTGTCAACGCCGTAGTCGTAAAGACCGCTTCTGCGGGCGAGCCAGACATTCCGCCGGTCCGGCGGCAGGCTGACCGCCGGATGGGCCACATGCTCCCGGGGCGCTTGCCAGGCCAGGTCCTTGAGCGCCGGGGTGTTGGCGGTTAGCAAAAAGCCGATTCCGATGCCCCGGCGCCCTGCCTCGTCGGCGAGGCGTCTGAGGAGCAGAGTCGCAGAGTGGTCCAGCTCGGGAACGACCCCGATCAGGACCTGGTTCGATCGTTCTGAAATCTTCATCTCTCGTTGGGCCAGGCATACCAACTCCGAGTCGCGGCTAATCGGTTGCCAGCGTGGCCGCGTCCAGGTCGATGCATTGGATTGACCCCAGATACCACGCGCTCGCCGACACGTCGATCCACCCGTGAATGTCCCGGCCAGTGACCCACGGGCGCTCGAGCAGCCGGCATTTTTCGCCCAACCATACCCACGGATGCGGCCCCTTTTGTTCCATGGCGCAGGAGCGCTTGAAAGCCCAAACGCCCTGATCGTAGTAATAGACGGAAGGGTAGGCCTGCCGGTTGGACCCCGCCTCAACCCCGAGGAAGGATTGCGCATACCCGTTGGTGTCCACCTTCAGCGCCCTGTAGGGATGATCGTCCTGCGCCTTCCACACCGTAGCGACGGAGTCGCAGTCCTCGGACGCAAGCAAATCGAGGCATTGGTCGATGAGCTGCGCAGTCACCTGAACCGTGTTGCCGAGCAGCACGACAAAATTTTCGGCATCAGGATGAAGTTTCGCAGCCTCAAGGACTGCATGGAGAATGACATCCTTGTGCTGGCTTTCAGGCCTGCTCAGGTCGGCAGGGCGGTCGATCACCTCAACCCCCTCCTTGAGGGCCAGGCCCTTGATCAATTCGTCCTCGGTGGTCACGAAGACGTGGTCCACCTTGGACGACATCTTGGCCGCCCTGAGCGGGAACAGCATCACCGGCGTTCCCAGCACGGGGACTACGTTCTTGTTCGTGATGGTTGAATTGCCTCCCTTCGCAGTGAGAATTACGATGTTACTCATTATAGACGCGGGTTGGCCTGAAACCATGCTACAGGCAGATGGCGGTGGGGATGGAGCAAGCGGGCGGCAGCAGGCGACGACATGGCAGGGAAACCTTGAGGGCACCCTGCTGGCACATCAAGCACAAACCGAGCTCCGGGGGGCGGCCTCGGCCGACGTTGCTGTGCGCACCGATTCGCCAGCAGGTGGCGCTGCGGCTGGTCGGGAAGGTGGAGTCTAGCCTGTGGACCGACGCCCGCGCCCTGCCGGAGGTTCGGGCCTGGCCGGCGGTTCAACGGGACAACGCCGAACGCCTGCGCCAGCGGGCCGGCCAACTCAAGCCGGGCGCGCTGCTGGAGCGGGCCTGGGTGTGGGCGGCTGCTGAAGCCATTGTGGAAGCTGGAGCGGCGGCTGCGCCGGGCATCGTCGTCACGGCCGTCCGACCCACGAACCTCGAATCGGCGGTGAACCTGCGCGCCGCCAGGCAAGAGGCCGGTCATCATCCTGCCATCAACGGGCGTGCCGCCGCCCTGGGGTGACTATTCGGGTGATCGTAACTCATTCATTATCAGCAGTAATTTCACCTCCGCCGCTGGGATCAAGCGTGCGAACGGCGGGGAAGCGCCGGGGTGGCGGTCAGTTTGAAGCAGGGCAACCAGCGGGCTGCGCGAGGGTTCAACCCGCCTGCTGCCGGTGGGTTGCCGGCGTTGCGGGCAGGTGCCGCCACTGGCCTGATCTCATAAATCCGCTGGTGATCCCTCGTAACCGTTGACATTTGCTCTCCTTGGTTCATGAATAATGCCATGCCTTTCCGTATCATCGCTGCCTTCACCCTCGTGTTGGCGACCCTGGTTCCCCACGCATCCGGCGAGGATGAAGACGGCCTGTTCGCCGACTTCGAGACCAGCCTGGGCGACTTCACCGCCCGGCTCGAGTTCGAAAAGGTGCCGCGCACCGTGGCCAACTTCGTGGGCCTCGCGGAGGGAAGTCGGCCTTGGGTTCATTCGCAGACCGGCGCCGTGCACGAGAACGACCCGTTCTACACCGGCATCATCTTCCATCGGGTCATTGAGGGGTTCATGAGCCAGACCGGCTCGCGCAAAGGCGATGGCACCGACGGCCCGGGCTATACCTTCCGCGATGAGTTCGATCCCACCTTACGGCATGACGGCCCGTATGTCCTGTCGATGGCAAACTCCGGGCCGAACTCGAATGGTTCGCAGTTTTTCATCACCGCCGCCAACACTTCCCATCTTGATGACCTGCATTCGGTCTTCGGCCTCGTCACCAGCGGTCAGGCGGTGGTCGACGCCATCAATCAGGTTGCCACCGACAACAACAACGACCGCCCGCTCGATGACGTCGTGATTCAGTCGGTCACCATCCGCCGCGTGGGCGCCGCCGCCGAGGCGTTCGATGTGCACGTCTGGGACCTGCCG
>SKLO01000626.1 GCA_007123195.1 Verrucomicrobiales bacterium
CAGGCCTCGCGCACGCAGCGACCGTAGGTTGAATTGCTGCAATTCGACCGGGGTGCGGGCCGACCGTTCCCTGCACCCTCTTCATTCACCTCACCTTTCGCTCCCTGCGAATGAAACCACGATCGTGGTCCCGGCACCAACCCGCCCGCACCGCGCACAGGAGGTCGAATTGCGCCAATTCAACCTACGGGCTGCCGCCATCCGCGCTGCCCATGGTCACGCCTCTGGCCTCCAGCACAAATCACCCCAGCGCTACTCCCCTCCCCGGCCTCGCGGGCGCAACGACCGTAGGCTGAATTCACCGCCCTCCCCCGCGCCCGCTCAGTCCCGCCTCGGCTGCTCGGTGCCGTAGCGCTCATACGACCCATAACTATAGCTCTCGACCACCCGCAGCCCGTGCATCACGTCGACGTTGAGGCCGGCCAGATTCTCGCTCCAGCGCTCGGTCACCGTCCGCGTCGCTTCCCGGGTCACCCGGTTGACCGACTCCACCCGCATCGGCTGCGTCTCCACCGTCACCGATTCCAGCGGCGGAATCTCCGGCAACTCGATTTCGGCGTAGTGGAACCGGGCGATGCCCCGGCGCTCGCTGGCCCGCGCCATGCGATCGTTGAAATCCACGAACTGGCCGTAGCGCACTTTCAACCCGGCCGGCACCGTCTCCTGGCTGCGGTTGGTCACGGTGATCCGGTAGACCCACCGCTCGCGGGTGCGGGCGCTGTCCCCGGTGCGGTCCTTGCGCTCCTTGGTGCTGCTGATCTGAAGCCGCAGATCCGGGTTGGCCGCACGCCAGCGCTCGACAAACTCCCGGTCCGGCTCCGACAAACGCGCCAGCGGCACCGCCACCGTGCGGCCATTCGGCAACTCCAACCGCGCATTGTCCCCCTGCACCCCCACCAACTCGGCCTCCAACGTGCGCCCCTCCACATCGGTGAACTCCCGCGCCGCCAACGGACCCGCCACCACCATCGTCAACATCGCCAGCACCATCACCCGCGCCGACACACCATTCATTGATCTGGGAGAAATAGGATTCATGGTCTTTGAAAATGACAGATAATTCCGCTGCCGCAAGGTCAGGATCCCCACCCGCCACCACCCGCCGGGCGAAAGCCAACGCCCAGACATCACGGCCCCGCTGAAATCATGGCGCATCACCGCTAACCCGGCCCCTCACGACTGGACCAACCCGTCCGAACCACCGACCGACCAGACCGGCACGACACGTAAGACCTCCCCGTCACCTGCCGTTTCAGCTTGAATGACCAGACGCCGCCCCCTTCTGCCCGAGCCCGCGCTACCCGCGCCCGCGGCGCCGGTCCCGCCATATCGCCGGACCCCCACCTTGCCCCCCGCGCCGCTGCCCCGGCTGGCCGCGTCCCTGCTGCTGCTGCTCGCCGCCGCCACAACCACCGTCGCCGCCGTCCCCGATCCCATCGACTTCAACCGCGACGTCCGCCCGATTCTCGCCGAGCACTGCCTGTTGTGCCACGGCCCCGACGACGCCGAGTCCGGCCTCGCCCTCCACCGCCGCGAACTTGCTCTGGCCATGCCCGACAGCGGCCACCCGGCAATCGCTCCCGGCGACCCCGACGCCAGCGGCTTGCTCGACCGCGTCAGCGCCTCCAACCCGCGCGACCGCATGCCGCCGCCGGACAAGCCGTCCCTCAGCGAGGATGAGATCGCCGTGCTCCGGCAGTGGATCCGGCAGGACGCACCCTGGGCCGAGCACTGGTCGCTGACCCCCATCGAACGCCCCGAGCCACCGCCGGTAGCCGACCGCGGCTGGCCGCGCAACCCGATCGACCACTTTATCCGGGCCAAACTGGAGGCCGGGGACGTCGCGCCATCGCCCGAGGCCGATCGCGCCACCCTGATCAAGCGCCTGCACTACGACCTCGTCGGCCTGCCGCCCACGCCCACCGAAGTCGAGGAATTCATCGCCGACGATTCACCCGACGCCTATGACCGGTTGGTCGACCGCCTGCTCGATTCGCCTCACTTCGGTGAACGCTGGGGCCGCCACTGGCTCGACAAGGCCCGCTACGCCGATTCCGACGGCTACGAAAAGGACAACGCCCGCCCCGACGCCTGGCGCTGGCGCGACTGGGTCATCGACGCCTTCAACCGCGACTTGCCCGTCGACCGGTTCACCATCGAACAACTCGCCGGCGACCTGCTGCCCGACGCCACCCCGTTGCAGCACCTCGCCACCGCCTTCCACCGCCAGACCCTGACCAACCGCGAGGGCGGCACCGACCAGGAGCAATTCCGCGTCGCCGCCACCGTCGACCGCGCCAACACCACCGCCGCCGTCTGGCTCGGCCTGACCCTCGGCTGCGCCGAGTGCCACACCCACAAATACGACGACATCACCCACGCCGATTACTTCCAGTTCTACGCCTTCTTCAACAGCGCCGACGAAACCGAGGTCCGCGTGCCGATCGCCGAGGAAGCGGTTGCCGGCCAGGAGCTGGCCGAGTTGAACCACGCCATGGAACTGCTGCACGACGCCCGCTACGAGGTCCGCGAGGCGCTCGACGATCCCGCGGCCCTCGCTCTGCGCGAGCAGCCCCTGCGACAGCGTATCGACAGCGAGGGACCACTGGCGTTCCATCCCACCGCCGCCGCCGCCATGCGCGCCACCGGCGAGGTCGCCCTCGAATGGGAGGTCGAAGCCCAATCCTACCTCGCCACCGGCGACAACCCCGCTACCGCCAAATACACCCTCGAATTCCCCCTCGACGACCTGCCGCCCGCCGCCGGCCCGGTCACCGGCCTGCGCATCGAGGCCCTCAGCGACGACCGCCTGCCCTCGCGCGGCCCCGGCCGCACCGACCACGGCAACTTCGTCCTCACCAGTCTGCGTGTGTATGTCAGTGATCACCACGGCTTTGAACTCGACCAGCGGGTCGAACTCGATCCGCTCGACGCCTCATTCTCCCAAAGCAGCTACCCCTTCGAAAACGTCCTCTCCGACGACGGCGGCTGGGCCGTGGCACCCCAGCTCGGCCGCGACCATCACGCCGACTTCACCTTCCGCCAGCCGCTGCCCCGGCGGGGCGACACCGATCAACCCACCTGGCTGCAGGTGGTCCTCGACCAGCAGCACGGCCGCCGCCACACCCTCGGTCGGTTCCGCGTCTCACTCATGACCGGTGGCCTGCTCGGTGTGCCGGAGGAGATCCAGCAAATCGTCCTGCTCGACCCCGCCGAGCGCTCCTCCGGCCAGGTCGAGCGGCTGATCAACTACTTCGTCGACACCGACCCCGACGTCGTCGAACGCGAGCGCGACGTTGCCTCCCGCCGTCAGCGCCGCGCCGAATTGGAACAGGAAACCACCCTCGCCGTGCGCGTGCTCGGCCAGCGTCGCCAGCCGCGCACCACCCGCATCCACGAGCGCGGCGACTTTCTCCGCCCCGGCGACCAGGTGACCCCCGGCACCCCGGCCCTGCTGCACCCGCTCCAAAGCCGGCACAATGACCCCGACGCCCTGCCAGACCGGCTCGACCTCGCCCACTGGCTGATGGACGAGGCCAACCCGCTGACCCCGCGCGTGCTGGCCAACGACCTCTGGCGCATCCTGTTTGGTCGCGGCCTCGTCGAAACCGTCGAGGACTTCGGCGTACGCGGCGAGCCCCCCTCCCATCCGCAACTGCTCGACTGGCTGGCCACCGAATACCGGCAACTCGAATGGTCGCGCAAAGCCATGATCCGCACCGTGGTCACCAGCGCCGCTTACCGCCAGACCTCCGCCCACCGGCCCGAACTGGCCGATCGCGACCCGCTCAACACACTGGTCGCCCGCCAGAACCGGTTCCGCGTCGAGGCCGAACTGGTGCGCGACCTCACCCTCGCCGCCGGCGGTCTGCTAGAACCCCGCGTCGGCGGTCCCAGCGTGTTCCCGCCCATGCCCGCCGACGTCGCCGCCCTCAGCTACGCCGGCAACTTCCGCTGGCAGGCCAGCGAGGGCGCCGACCGCTACCGCCGCGGCATGTATACCTTCTTCAAGCGCACCGCCCCGCACCCCAACCTCACCACCTTCGACTGCCCCGACTCCAACACCACCGCCCTCCGGCGCATGATCTCCAACACCCCGCTGCAGGCCCTCACCACGCTCAACGAGGCCGGCTTCGTCGAGGCCGCGCGCGCCATGGCCGACCGCCTCCTGACCGCCGAGCCGGCGGCCAACGGCCAGCCCGACGCCGCCGCCGACCGCGACCGACTGAGCCACGGGTTTCAGATCGTCACCGCCCGCCCGCCGCAGTCGCACGAGTTGGAGCAACTTGCCGGTCTGCTGGCCGATGCCCGCCGGCACTACGCCGACCGCCGTGACCAGGCCCGCCGCCTGGTGGGCGACAGCGAATTGCCGCTCAATGCCGACGTCTCCGCCGAGGAACGCGCCGCCTGGAGCGTCGTCAGCCGGGTGCTGTTGAACCTCGACGAATTCCTGACCCGGGAATAGATCAATTGATCCCCGGAGTCAGGTTAGGAACAGGGTCCCGGTCTTTAGACTTTCCATTGGCATGGCTACAAATGGATGCCCAAAAAAGCCGCCAGCCCGCTTGGCAGCGGGCTTGGCGGCCATTGCATGCCCTGAAGCTTAGCTCAAGGCATCGGACAAGTCGCCCATCCAAGTTGCTGGTTGCGATCGATCAACAGCAGCCAGGGTCGCACCTGATCGCCGTCCTTGCCCGGACTCACGTATCGCCCGCATAATTTGCCAGGCATACAGTTGATATCGCGGGTGGAGCTGGTAGAATTCCCGGGGTGAGCGCACGCGCCAAGTCCATGAAAACGAACAACAAAAAGAAAGTCAGCCCGCTGGAGGCGGCGGAATTGCCGACGGGGGCTTATCGGGCGGGTTTCCGCATCAAGGCGGTGATTCCGGGGGTGGCACGGGGCAGCGTGGGGCGGCGGCGCATCCTGGGGGCGGAGGTGGTCAACTGCTACCACGTGATGAGCCGCACAACCGGGGGCGACATGCTGTTCGACAACGTCGACAAGGAGGCGTTCTGCCGGATCATGCGGCGGCTGGAGCGGTTCGCAGGGGTGGAGATCCTGACCCACGCGGTGATGGGCAACCACTTCCACCTGCTGGTGCGGGTGCCGGATCGGGAGAAATTCCTCGCCCGGTTCGAAGGCGAAGGCGGTGAGGAGCGGCTCATGGAGCACCTCGAGCTGCTCTATTCAAAGGCCTTCCTCAAGGATCTGCGGTGGCAGCTCAACCAGTTGAGGTTGAGGGATTTGGAAGCCGAAGTCCAGGAGCTTCTGGGGCGCTTCAAGGACCGGCTCTGCCGGCTGGAACCGTTCATGAAGGAGTTGAAGGAGCGCTACAGCCGCTGGTTCAACAAGCACCACGACCGGCGCGGCACGCTGTGGATGGAACGCTACAAGAGCGTGATCGTGGAGAACGGCGAGGCGCTACGCACCGTGGCGGCCTACATCGATCTCAACCCCGTGCGCGCGGGGCTGTGCGAGGATCCGAAGGACTATCGCTGGTGCGGTTACGCGGAGGCGTTGGGGGGCAGCAAGCGGGCCCGGAGGGGCCTGTGCCGGGTGATGGGGCGGGCGCTGGATTCGTGGGAACAACGGGCCGCCAGATCATTGACGACCGGGGCCGAGTGGTATCGGAGCTGGTTGTTTGAGGAAGGGCGCGAGCAACGCGATGAGGAGGGTCAGTTGACGCGGCGAGGGCTGGATCGCGAGACGGTGGAGAAGGTTCGGAACAAGGGCGGGAAACTGTCGCGCCCGCAGCTGCTGCGGTGTCGGGTGCGCTACTTCACCGACGGCGTGGCGATCGGCAGCAAGGCGTTCATTGAAAACATCTTTCGTGAGCGCCGGGGGTGTTTTGGCCCGAACCGCAGGAACGGAGCGCGTCCGATCGTGGAGGCGGACACGGAGTTGTGCTCGCTACGGGCCCTGCGCGTCCAGGCGGTGGAGTGAGGGAGAGATGACAAGGCACCGTTCGCCGGGCATGGCAGGCGGCTGATGACCACCGTCAATTTCGACCGCGATGAACTCACCCGGTCGGTCCAGCGCCTTTGGGTCACCGTCCAACGGCCCCCGCCAATGGCATCGACACTTCCGGCTGCGACGCAATGAGGCGCCGGCGGCATCGACTTGCCGGCCTCCGGAGGTGGAAGCCGCACTTCGCACGGCCTGGGTGGAACGACAGGGAGGCTGGCGCTTGAAATGCCGGGCAGCCGGGCGCCGTTATAAGGGGCGCCTGCCAATCCCTGTATCCGAGGCCGGAGCCACCGTCGACCCTCGATGCCCAGCCGCTTGCCCATGAGTTCATTTGATTTCGAACGCCACGTCGAGCAAACGCGCCGGCAGTTTCTGACCACCAGTGCCAGCGGGCTCGGCCTGTTGGGGCTTGGATCGCTGCTGTCCGCCGACGGCCTGCTGACCCCGGCCAGCGCCGGCACCGCCGCCATCAACCCGCTGGCCCCACGCCCCCCCCATTTTCCGCCCAAGGCCAAGAACTGCATCTTCCTGTTCATGGGGGGCGGCCCCAGTCAGGTCGACCTGTTCGATCCCAAGCCGAAGCTCAACGAGCTGGATGGCCAGCCGCTGCCCGACTCGTTGCTCGACGGCGTGCGCTTTGCCTTCATCCAACCCGAGGGCGCCCGCCTCATGGGCAGTCGCCGCGAGTTCAGGCAGCACGGCCAGTGCGGCATGCATTTCTCCGACCTGCTGCCGCACATGGCCAGGCTGGCGGACGACTTCTGCATGGTCCGCTCGATGCAGACCGACGAGTTCAACCACCACCCCGGCAAGCTGATGATGCAGTGCGGGCTCGGCAAGTTCGGCCTGCCCGCCATGGGCTCGTGGATCAACTACGGCCTCGGCAGCGAGAACGACAACCTGCCGGGCTACGTGGTGCTCACCGCCGGCCGCGGCACCAGCGCCGGCGCCACCATGTGGAACAGCGGCTTCCTGCCCTCGGTCTACGCCGGCACCCGCTTCCGCAACCAGGGCGAGCCGGTGCTCAATCTCGACAATCCGGAGGGCATCGACGACCACATCCAGCGCCGCGGGCTCGACACCCTGGGCGAGTTGAACCGCGAGCGCCACCGCGAGGTCATGGACCCCGAGATTGAATCGCGCATCGCCAACTACGAACTCGCGTTCCGCATGCAGATGTCGGCCCCGGAGGCCACCGACCTCAGCCGTGAATCCGCCGCCACCCTGGAGGCCTACGGGGTCGATCGCGCCGATCCGCCCGGGGGCGGCCGCGGCCGCGGCGGCGGCGACACCTACCGCACGTTCGCCAGCAACTGCCTGCTGGCACGGCGGCTGGTCGAGCGCGGGGTGCGCTTCGTCAACGTGATCCACGCCTCCTGGGACCACCACCAGAACCTCGACGACGAGCTGGCATGGAACTCCGGCATGTGCGACCAACCGGTGGCCGCCCTGATCGACGACCTCAAGCAGCGCGGGCTGCTGGAGGACACCCTGGTGGTCTGGGCCGGCGAATTCGGCCGCACCCCGCTGGGCGAGAACCGACCCGGCTTCAAGAGTGTCAGCGGCCGTGACCACCACCCGTTCGCCTTCACCTCGCTGATGGCCGGCGGCGGCATCCGGCCCGGCACGATTTATGGGGAGACCGACGAGATCGGCTGGAACGTGATCAGGGATCCGATGCACATCCATGACTTCCACGCCACCCTGCTGCACCTGTTCGGGCTCGATCACCTGCGCCTCACCCACCGTTTCCAGGGGCGCGACTTCCGCCTCACCGACGTCCACGGCAACGTCGTGCGCGAGGTGCTGGCGTGACCTGGACCGGGCACCGGCAGGGCGCACGGTGGCTCAGTGAAGGGAAGTGCGGTCATGCCGGTTCGACCCGGGCAGGACCGGTCACAGTCGGTTTTCCTCCAGGTCATAGACGTCGAACCAGACGTACACGGGGCGGCCTCTGGGGAGGAATTCGGCGATGTAGTCCTCCAGAAACACTTGCAACTCGACCGGCATGTCCACCGGGCGGGTGTAGCGCAGCCTGTTGTTCCATTGAACCACCTCCGCCTTGTCCTTGAGCTTGGAGTGTTCACCGATCCAGGACGCCACGGCCTCGTCGTCGGCACCGGTTTCAACAAATGCGCGGAACTCGGACGAATTGATGCCGGCGAACTCAAAGAACTGCTGGTCCAGCGGGCAGTCGAAATGGTATTCACCATTGGTTCCGGCGATGACGGCACGGCACTTGTCCAGTGCTCGTGCGGCGACGACATACCCGGCCAGCGTTTCGCGGGGACTGCGGGGAAAAGCCCGGGTGAGATCCGGGGCCAGGGATTGAAGTTCTGTTTTCATAAGTGGCAACAATCTCCCAGAGTTTCCCGGCGGGCAATTCATTCCATGGACTGAGGTTTTCCTGCCAGGATGAGCGGCTGCGACCGGATGAATTCTCGTCCGATACCGGCACCGCGTCGCTGCTCGGCGCACGAGCGGCGACGTCCTCGTCGCCCGCGAATGTTCAGCGGATGGAATGCCCATGTGGGGAGCGCAAGCGTCCCCGGGTGCGGAGCTCACTGCATCGTCACCCCATCCTTCCCCTCACTCGGCCACCCAGTCGAGCGTGGTCACCCGGATGCCGTCGAGGTCCGGGTTCAGCGCGGCCAGATACCAGCGTCCCTCGTGCCGGATGATCTCCGGCGCGGCCACCTCGAGATGAGTCACGAAGTTGGAGTCGTCATCGATGCCAAACCAGGTGGGATCAGTCGACCGGTAAACCGAGGTCTGCTGGCGGCCGGGCGCGTATTGCTGGGTGTGGAACAGGTAGAACGCGCCGCCAATGTGGACCACGTGCGG
>SKLO01000055.1 GCA_007123195.1 Verrucomicrobiales bacterium
CGCTCCTTGGCGCGGGCCTTCTCCTCGTCGCGGCGGGCGCCGCCGATGGCGCAGTCGAACTGGAATTCCTCGATGGCGGCCAGCAGGGTGGGGATTTGCAGGCGGTTGCGGCTGACCTCGCCGGGCACCTGGCTGGCGACACCGGCGGCGAGGGCGTCCTCAACCGTGCGCACGATCAGTTTGGCATTCAACTCGGCCGCGCGGCGGTCGCGGAACTCGATCAGCTCGGGGAAGTTGTGACCGGTGTCGATGTTCAGCAGCGGGAACGGCAGGTCGGACGGGCGGAAAGCTTTTTCAGCCAGGCGCAGCAGGCAGATCGAATCCTTGCCGCCGGAGAACATCAGCACCGGGCGGGCGAACTCGGCGGCGACTTCGCGCATGATGTGGATGGCCTCGGATTCAAGGGCATCGAGGTGGGACAAACGGGTGGCAACGGACATGGGTTGGTCGGTAGGGGCGGATGCGGCGGGGTGACCTGGGTGGCGGACGGAATGGAGTCGACTGGAATGGGATCGGCGAAGGGCGGCGGTCAGCGGGCGGCGGCGGTGGTCAGCGGGGCGTGCAGGCCGCACTCGTGTTTTTCGTCGCCCTTGGCGGGATCGTAGTAGGTGCGCTCGTCGGGCAGGTCGTGCTGCTGCAGGTAGGCATGCATTTGCTCGTCGGTCCATTCGAGCACCGGGTTGACCTTCAGCACCTGGCGCTGCGGATCCCACTCGAGCGGTTCGAGGTTCTGGCGGCGCGGGTTTTGCACCCGGCGCAGCCCGGTGATCCAGACTTTCGGCGCCATGGTTTCGAGGCCGCGGAAAAAGGGCTCCAGCTTCATGATGCGGCTGAAGGCCTCGACCCGCTCGACCTCGTCGGGAGCCGGGATCGGGCCGTGCAGCGCGGTCCAGTGCGCGGCGGTCATGGTGGGCACGAAGCTGTGGATGTTGAGGTTGAGGCGCTGGCGGCAGTTCTCGGCGAACCGGTAGGTCTCGGGCAGGTTGCAGCCGTGGTCGGCCCACAGCACGCGGAGGTCCGGCTTGACGGTGGTGGCGAGGTGCAGGACGACCGCTTCGAGCGGGCGGAAGTTGGTGGAGACGAGGCTGTCGTCGCCGCCGCGCTCGACCGCGAACCGGACCAGGTCGAGCGGTTCGGCGTCCTTCAGGCGGTGATTGAGAGAGGCGAGTTCAGAGGCGTCCATGGCATTTGTCGATCTTCCCGATAGGTTTTAGGGGAATTGACCCCTGTCAAACAAATTCTAGCGGGGGTTCCGCGGAAAATGACCGCCCTGATCCGTGGCCATGCCTGCTCGTTCGTGGTTTCGTTTCCGATGTTATGATGCGCAGACAGGGTGGCGGAGCCATCAGGTCTGGGGCGGCGTCAGCCGGTCCGGCTTTGGCGCACGCCCAGCTGCGGGCGATCAGCCGGGCGGGCTGACCCTGACTAAGAGGGGCGAAGCTGGGCGCTCATGGCCGCCTATAGGCCACCGATGGCAGCCGATGGGGGTCCGTGGGGCTTGTTTCAGCCCCCTCACGGGAGATGCCCCAGGTCGGGTTCAGGGCGCCAGGAGTGCAGGGTGGCGAGGTAGTTGGCGCGCTCGAAGGCTTCGGGGGATTCGTTGTGGCGGTGGCTGAGCGAGCCGCGCATCTGGGCGACCGACTCGTATTCGCGTTCGCTCATCCAATGGCGCACTCCGTCGAGCATGGGGGCGATGCAGCCGGGACCGCTGCGCAGCAGTTCGGAGGTGATCATGGTGACGGAGGCGCCGGCAAGCACGCCCTTGAGCACGTCGTCGGCCGCGTGCACCCCGGAGCTGATGGCGAGGTCGGCGCCGACGCGCCCGGACAGGATCGCGGTCCAGCGCAGCGGCAGGCGCAGTTCCTCGGACCGGCTCAGCACCAGCTTCGGCACGACGCTCAATGCATCGAGGTCAATGTCAGGCTGGTAGAAGCGGTTGAACAGCACCAGCCCGGCGGCACCGGCCTCGGCCAGTCGACCGGCCATGTGCGCGGGCGCGGTGAGGAACGGCGACAGCTTGACCGCCAGGGGGATCGACACCGAGTCGGCGACCGTGCGCACGGCGTCGAGGTAGCGCTCCTCCAGTTCGGCTCCGCTGGTCGAGGGATCGGTGGGCACATGATAGAGGTTCAGCTCCAGGGCATCGGCCCCGGCCTCCTCGATGCGGCGGGCAAAGCGGCGCCAACCTCCGGCCGTGGTACCGTTGAGGCTGCCGATCACCGGGATCGACACCGCCGACTTGGCGTCGGCCAGCAGGCGCAGGTAACGCTCGGGCCCGGTGCCGTAATCCTCCAACTCGGGAAGGTAGCTGAGCGATTCGCCAAAGCTGTCGGCCCCGTATTCGAGATAGTGATCAGTGAGGCGTCCGGCCTGCACGATCTCCTCCTCGAACAACGAGTGCATGACGATGGCGGACACGCCCGCGTCCGCGAGCCGGCGGAAGCCTTCGCGGTCCCTGGTCCAGGGGCCGGCCGAGGCCACCACGGGATGGGCCAGCCGCAGCCCGAGATAGTCGCTTTCAAGATTCGGGTTCATGATCCGGGTCGTTGGCCGCGGGTGACGCGGCGAACTCTTCGTAGAGGCGCCGGCGTTGCCGCACCTGGTCCTCGGCGAGCTGCAGCAGTTCCCTTGCCCGCTCCGGCCGCGCCTGTTTGAGCAGGCGGTAGCGGTTCTCGGTGTAAAGGTAGTCTGCCAGCGGGATGGCCGGCGGTTTGGAGTCGAGCTGGAACGGGTTGAGCCCCCCGGCCCGGCGCGCGGGGTTGTAGCGGTAGAGCGGCCAGTGACCGGAGCGTTCAGCGAGCTTCTGCTGGTGCAGGCCCCTGGCCATGTCGATGCCATGGGCGATGCAGTGGCTGTAGGCGATGACCAGGGACGGACCGGGATGGGCCTCGGCCTCGAGCAGCACCTTGAGCGTATGCGAGTCGCTGGCGCCCATGGCGATCTGGGCCACGTAGGCGCTGCCGTAGCCCATGGCGAACCAGCCGAGGTCCTTTTTCGGCGTCGCCTTGCCTCCGGCGGCGAATTTCGCCACCGCGCCGAGCGGGGTTGACTTCGAAGCCTGGCCGCCGGTGTTGGAGTAGACCTCGGTGTCGAGCACCAGCACGTTGACGTTGTGAGGGCCGGCGAGCAGGTGGTCGAGGCCGCCGTAGCCGATGTCGTAGGCCCAGCCGTCGCCGCCGACGATCCAGACGCTCTTGTCGAGCAGGGTGTCGGCGATGGCAACGAGGTCGAGCGCCTGGCGCCCGGCGGCGTCGTTTTGTCCGGTGATTTCATCGAGGGCGGCGCGCAGCCCGGCGACCTGGGCGCGCCGCTGCTCGATCCCGGCCTCGTCGATGGGCGACGGCTCCAGCAGCGCGGCCACCAGCGCGGGGTCGAGATGGTGCTGCAACTGTTGGAGCAACGTGCGGGCATGGTCGCGCTGGGCGTCGAGGGCGATCCTCATGCCGAGACCGAATTCGGCGTTGTCCTCGAACAGCGAATTGCTCCAGGCCGGGCCGCGGCCCTCGGGATTGGCACTCCAGGGCGTGGTCGGCAGGTTGCCGCCGTAGATGCTGGAACAACCGGTGGCGTTGGCCACCAGCATGCGCTCGCCGAACAGCTGGGTCAGCAGCTTGAGGTAGGGTGTCTCGCCGCAGCCGGCGCAGGCGCCGGAGAACTCAAACAGCGGCTGCAGCATCTGCACGTCCTTGACGGTGCGCACCTCGCCCGGCTCCAGCGCTCGCCGGTGCTCGGGCAGGTGGTCATTGAAAAATGCCCAGTCGGCGCGCTGCTTGTCGAGCACCGTGACCCGCGGGGTCATGTTGATCGCCTTGCGGCTGGAGATGCTTTTGTCGCGGGCGGGGCAGACGTCGACGCACAGGGTGCAGCCGGTGCAGTCGTCGGGCGCCACCTGCAGGGTGAAGCGCTGGTCGGGGCGGTCGCGCCACCTGGCCGGCACGTGCTCGAACCCGGCCGGGGCCGCGGCGAACGCCGTCTCGGGTGCCAGCTTGGCCCGGATGACGCCGTGGGGACAAACCAGCACGCACTTGCCGCACTGGATGCAAAGATCGGATTCCCACACCGGGACCTCAACCGCGATGCCGCGTTTTTCATATTTGGTGGTGCCGACCGGGAATGTGCCGTCGGGCGGAAACGCGCTGACCGGCAATTGATCGCCCTCGCCGCGAATCAGCGGCAGGGTGACCGCCTGCACGAACCCCGGCACGGGTTCGCCGCTCATCGCCGACGTTGAATCCGGATCCAGGTCCGCGGGTGCGCTGGCGCTGACCGGCGCCGCCATGGTTTCAAGACCGGCGCTGGCGCGGTCGCGTGACGCTTCCTCGGTCGGCACGGTCACCTCCCGCGCGCCTTCCCAGCCGGCTTCCATGGCCGCAAAGTTGGCTTCCACCACTGCCTCCCCGCGCTTGCCGTAACTGCGGGTGATGGCTTCGCGCATGAGTTGCCGCGCCTGTTCCGATGGCACCACCGGGCACAGGCGGAAGAACGCCGCCTGCATGATGGTGTTGATCCGGCCACCGAGCCGGTGCTGGCGTGCCAGCGCGTAGGCGTCGATGACATGGAGGCTCAGCCCCAGTTCGCGGATGCGCTGGCGCACCGGTGTCGGCAGGTTTTGCCACACGGTGTCCGGTCCGTGCGGGCTGTTGATCAGCAGGGTCGCGCCCTCGGCGGCGGCGGCTAGAGTGTCGTAACGGGCCAGGAAACTGAACTGGTGAACGCCGACGAAGTCCGCCCGCTGGACCAGGTAGGGCCGGCGGATCGGCTCGGGGCCGAAACGCAGGTGCGAGATCGTGCGCGCGCCGGCCTTTTTGGAGTCATAGACAAAGTAGGCCTGGACATGCAGGTCGGTGGCCTCGGCGATGATCTTGGTGGTGTTCTTGTTCGCTCCCACGGTGCCGTCCGAGCCGAGGCCCCAGAACACCGCTTCGGTGGTGCCGGGGTCGTGGTCGCGCTCCGGTGCCTCGTCCCAATCCAGGCTGAGGCCGGTCACATCGTCATGAATGCCCACCGTGAACCGCCGACGCGGTTGGTCCGCTTCCAGTTCGGCAAACACCGCCCGCACCATGCCGGGGGTGAATTCCTTGGAGGACAGCCCGTAGCGCCCGCCACAAACCCGCGCCCGGCGGTCTCCGTCCGCCAACGCGGCGATCACATCGAGAAACAGCGGCTCGCCGGTCGCACCCGGCTCCTTGGTGCGGTCCAGCACCGCAATGCGCCGGGCCGTCGGCGGCATGGCCTCCAGCAGGGCCTCGGCCGGGAACGGACGGAACAATCGCACCCGCAGCATCCCGACCTTGTCCCCTTGCCGCGCCAGTTCGTCCACGGTGCGCGCGACGGTGTCCGTGCCCGAGCCCATCGCCACCACCACCCGTTCCGCGTCGGCGGCGCCATGGTATTCGCACAGCTGGTAGCGCCGGCCCGTGAGTTTGGCGAGTTGGTCGAACTTGCCGCGCACGATCTCCGGCGTGGCCAGATGGAAAGGGTTCGAAGCCTCGCGGGCCTGGAAGAAGGTATCGGGGTTGTGCGCCGTGCCCCGCACCACCGGGCGTTCCGGCGACAGCGCCCGCGCGCGGTGCTCCCGCACCGCGGCGTCGGAGATCAGGGCCCGCAGCTGGTCCTCGGTGAGCGCCTCGATGTTGCGGATCTCGTGGCTGGTGCGGAAACCGTCGAACACGTGGAGGAACGGCACCCGCGCCTCCAGCGTGGCGGCATGGGCCACCGCCGCCATGTCCATCGCCTCCTGCACCGATGAGGAAAACAACACCGCCCAGCCGGTGGTGCGCGCGGCCATCACGTCGCTGTGGTCGCCGAAAATGGACAACGCGTGGGTGGCCACCGACCGAGCCGCGATGTGAAACACCGCCGGAGTAAGTTCGCCCGCGATCTTGAACATGTTCGGCAGCATCAGCAGCAAGCCCTGGCTCGCGGTGAAGGTGGTCGCCATCGCCCCCGCCTGCAGCGCCCCGTGCAGCGCTCCGGCGGCGCCGGCTTCAGACTCGAGTTCCTCCACCTTGGGCACCGTGCCCCAGAGGTTGGGCAACCCGCGCGCGGCCCATTCGTCCGACAATTCACCCATCGGCGAGGCCGGCGTGATGGGATAGATCGCGATCACCTCGCTGCACCGATAGGCCACCCAGGCGGCGGCCTCGTTGCCATCCATCGTGCTGAGAGCGGGCTTCATGGGACAAGGATCCTTGTGGTTGAGAGGCCATGCCGGAGCGGCCCGCGTGCCAACCGGTGCAGCAATGACCACCCAGCACCGGGGTGACGGTCTTCACCCTCAGGACTACACCGGGCGACCAAGGGTGATTCCTTTCAATCAACCCGGCTACACCCGGAAAAACCAACCCACATCGGCCGACCCATCACCGCCTCGTTATGTGGGCACGGCGGTTTGATCCCCATCGCAATAATCGTGACGAACCGGTGCTGCCGGCTTCACCAAGCGGCACGGCGGTGGTTGCGCCCCGGTGGTTCACGGCCCCTCAGCCGGCACCGCCCGCCGCACCGGCAGGTCGGAGGGATCGACCGGCGTCGCCCGCGGAATGGGCGAGCCCCCACTCTCTTCAGGTGTCAGGCCAGGGTCGGCCGAAGCCGGCTGCTCCGGATTGCCTTCCCCGTCAGGTGCCGGCTCGGACCCCGGTTCCCGCTCCAGCCAATCCGCCGGACTCAGGCCGGTGACGGCGCCTTCCCCGGTCGACGACCCCAGCCGGGGTGGCCACGGATTCAGCGGCGAACCCGGCGCCATCATGGGCTCCACCCCCAGCATAACCGGGTCGGTCCTGTCCGGCGAACCGGACCGAACCGGCCCGGGCCCGCCTTCGCTGCCGGCCTCGCCTTCATCGGCAGCCG
Organism: Verrucomicrobiales bacterium; assembly: GCA_007123195.1. Classification (GTDB taxonomy): domain Bacteria; phylum Verrucomicrobiota; class Verrucomicrobiia; order Verrucomicrobiales; family SKLO01; genus SKLO01. The sequence goes on from SKLO01000055.1 coordinate 6,850, forward strand.
TGCCATCCACCTCCGCACCACCGGGGAGCACGCCGGTCTCTGTCGGGTGCGCCTGATCGCCGTCAGCGGCCGGGACGCCTGGGGTCGATGCCCAAGGCGGCGGGGAATCACCGCCTTCACCGGGGGCCGGGATCGGCCCGGGGGCCCCGGTTGCCACCGAATCGAACCAGCCCAGTTGATCGAACCAAGGACGCAGTCGATCCCCGTGATGGATCCACCCCCACACCAACGCCGGAGGGGCCAACAACAACAGCAAACCGGCTGCCACCCGCCCGAGGCCACCCCGGCGTGGCGGGGTTCCGCCGCCGGCCGAATCCGACCCGGGAGCGGTCGCGCCCGGGGTGGTCGGCGTGTCATCCGCATCGGGTCGGCGGGTGCGGATCGGTGGCCCGGTTCTGGCCTTTGGCGGTTGCGGCGCTTCGATCGGCGCCAACTCGGGCTCCAAGGCCCGTCCCGCGGATACCATCGGCTGCAAATCACCACCCACGACCGCCGGCTTGCCTGCCGGCGGCCGGGCTGGATCAGCCGGTTGGCCGGTTGCCTCATCATGCCGGGTCGCCGACTCCGCCGCCGGAGGACCAGCCGCCGGGGCCGCGGGGGCGATCGGGTTGCCCACCACCGCAGCCGCCCCGGCAGGTCGGGGGTCGGGCGCAACCGGGGCAGTCATCGATCCCGGCATGGCCGGCGCCGTGTCGACATCCCCGGCCGCATCAGCCGGGGCATCGGCCGCCGTCGGCGCCCCGAGAATCGGCTTGCGGGGCAGGCGCTTGAACGGAGCGGAGGTATTTGAACCGCCGACCGGGTGCCCCCTGCCCGCATCGTCGGACGATGGTGCCGGAGCAACAGCCCGCTTGGCATTGGTGGCTTTGGCCAGCTGCTCGGCCAGGCGCGAAAGCTCTTCCGGACGGGCCATGGGCGGCGGCGGTGGCGGACCTGCGGCGGGCAGTCCCGATGCGGCTGCCAAATCGCGCTGCCGCGGCGGGATCAGGTCGTCGCCCGCGGTCAGTTTGTTGGCCGACGTGTTGGCCGACGCCGGAATTGGATCAGGCTGCCCCGGCGGTGGCGGCGCGGACTCCGTTCCGGCGATGGCCTCAGCGGCCGGAGCGTCGGGCGACAGGACCGCCGCCGGCTCGTGCTGTGGCCGCGGCGCGGACTCCTGCTCCGACCCAGCCAGCGGGACCAATTCGTCGGTCTCATCCGGCTCGTCGCTTACCGCCAGAAAATCGTCGGCCCAGGGATGGGCGTCCAACGGACCGCCATCGCCTCCGTCGGTCTCGTCCCCATGCCCGTCGGAAACACCTGCGGCCGCTGGCTGCTCGCGCGCATGCTGCGGCTGGCCGACCGTCGGTCCGACCGCCGATGCAACCGGCGGGTCGTCCCCGGCGGCCGGGAGAGTCGTCGCGCCAGGCCCCGGTTCTCCTTCCATACGCTCCCTGTCCCCTCGCAACTGCCCCAGGAGTTGATCGACCTCGCCGGGCGCAAACCAATCCTCGTCCTCGTCAATTTCGACCGCCGGTTCCCCGCCATCGGGAGCGGGCGGAGTGCCTCCGGCATCCAATGGACTCTCACCCGCGGCGCCCAGCCACCAGGCATGGGCCTGCAAACCGGCACCCGTAAGCCATCCCGAGCCCGCATGCTGATCCCCCGCCCCGCCCGGACCGGCCGCGGCGGCTTCAACAACTTCACCCCGGAGACCGGGCTGGGGACGCTGGCTGGTTTCGTCGGCCATGAACCCATAGTTAATCCGGAAACCACCGCGGCTGCAACTCCCCACTGGAGGGCGACCACCCACTGCCCGACAAACCACCAATCGGACCCGGGCGGCATCATTTTGCATGGAACTTTGCCCAGCCCCGTTTTACATAGCGTTCCAAAACCGCTCACCGGCGCCAACACGGCCATC
>SKLO01000227.1 GCA_007123195.1 Verrucomicrobiales bacterium
CGCTGCAGGCAGTGCCTAACCAGCCGTTCCTCGCTGCCGGACACCACCGCCAACGGCACCCGCCCGCGGTGTTCCATCGCATGACCGCAGACCAGCGGAACCGGTTGCAAGTCCTGCAACAGATCGAAAAAAGTGTCGAGCTTGGTCCGCGCAACCCCTTCGGGATCGATCACCGTGCCGTGCACCTCGTTCAACCGACGAACCGTGTCGGGCTCGGCAATGCCGGCCTGGGTGTAAAAGAAGTCCTCGGTGAACGGCCAGGGCGCACCATGAACCTCAAGCGCATGGCACCAGGCCCGGTAATGCAATGGCATCGAGTCCACCAAGGTGCCGTCGCAATCGTAGATGAACGCGGCAAAGGATCGGCTGGGAATGTCGAGCTGCATAAATCGTCGTGAAGCCCGAAGCCCCCGGATCCGCTCCAGCGATCCCGGCTGCATCGGGTGCGAACCCTGCCCGCCAGTGGGGATCAGTGCAAGCAGGGATCCCCTTGGGCACCGGTCTGGCCGCCCGCTCCAGCACCAAAGGCCCCACACCGCAACCCCAGCCCCATCGCCTCTCCCCGGCCCTTGCGAACGCAACGACCGTAGGTTGAATTGTCCTCAATTCGACCGGAGTGCGGGTCGCTCGTGCCCAGCGCCTGCTTCCCTCACGACTTCGTTGCCACCCCGCGAATGAACCCGCACCTTGGTCCCGGCACCGGATCGACCGCACCACGCACAGGAGGTCGAATTGCGCCAATTCAACCTACGGGCTGCCGCCCAGCCGCAGCGCATGGTCAAGCCAACCGCTTCGCGCCCACCCAGCCCACCAATACACCGCCACCCGCGCGCTCCCGATGTCAGCATTTCAGCATTTCAGCATTTCAGCATTTCAGCATTTCAGCATTTCAGCATTTCAGCGTTTCAGCGTTTCAGCATTTCAGCATTTTCCTTCACCCCGCCCCCTCGGCTCCGTGAGCCCACCCCGCCAACACTCCCTGACGAAGGCCCGGGACCCCAGGAACCGACGCTCCTGGCCGCCGTTCACTCCCCGCCGGCCGGGACCGCCCTCGGCGTCGGCAGCGCCATCCAGAGTCGGGCATTGCCACGCTCGCCACTCGTCACCGCCACGGTCCACCAATCGCCCGCCACCGGAGACTCGGGGGTTGCCGGTTGGCCATCGCGCAGGTCGATATACAGCGTCGCTTCTCGCCGCCAGAACCGGTCGCCACGCAGAAGCTGCACCCGATCCAGTTCCACCGCCTGCAGCTGCGGCGGCCGGCCGTCCGGGTAGCTGCGCACCACCCGCACCACCCGGCCATGTGCGATCGCCCGGCGCTCCTCCTTCATTTCCCCCTGGTCGGCCCATTGCCCGGCCTCCTGCCACCACTCGAGCCCGTCCGGCAGCGCCAACAGACTGCGCTCCAGTTCCTGCAACCAAGCCGCCCGATGCAGATAGCCCACCAGCCCGAAAAACGCCACCACCACCAGCAGCCATGGCAACGCACGCACCAACTGGTGCGGCAACGATCGGCGTGACTCGGCTGATGACATGACCCAGAATTGCCCCGGCCACCGGGGCGGAACCGGAGCCCCCTGCGGTCACCGGATGAGAGGCCACCTTCGCCCGTCCCCGCCCCCCCTTCAAGGCCTGCCCCAGCCCCCCGACCAAGCCCCCCCCTCGGCACGAACCCGTATGGCATGAAAGGGATCAGCCATCCTCCCCGTTACCCCACTGGCAACCTTGAACCGCGGCCATTGAAGCCTTACCTTCCATGGCCCGCCGATTTATCTCAAGCCATCCATCATGGCCCGACCAAATCCTTTTTCCCACCAGCCGCGCCCGCTCGCCTCGCGCCTTCTGGCCAGCGCGATCCTGCCCGCCTTGCTCGGACTCCAAGCGCTCGGCGCCGACGATCAGGTGTCGTTCAACCGCGATATCCTGCCGATCCTCGCCGACCATTGCTACCACTGCCACGGGTTCGATCCCGAAACCCGCGAGGCCGGGCTGCGGCTCGACCTGCAGCAGGACGCCATCGCCGACCGCGGCGGTTACGCCGCCATCGTGCCGGGTGACCCGGACGCCAGCGAACTGTTCGCCCGCATCAGCGCCAGCGATCCCCGCGACCGCATGCCGCCGCCCGAGCATCCGAAAACCCTCGCCCCCGAACAAATCGAACTGCTGCGCCAGTGGATCGAGCAAGGCGCCACCTGGGAGGAACACTGGGCGTTCCAGCCACCCCACCGCCCGGATCCACCGGCCCCCGACGCCGAACAGAACGACTGGCCGCGCAACCAGATCGACGCCTTCGTGCTGCAACAACTCCGCACCCAAGGCCTGCAACCCGCACCCGAAGCCGATCGCCGCACCCTGATCCGCCGGCTCAGCTTCGACCTCACCGGCCTGCCACCCACCCCCGAGCAGGTGCGCCAGTTTGTCGACGACGACTCCCCCGATGCCTACGAGGCCCTGGTCGAGCGCCTGCTTGAATCGGTCCACCACGCCGAGCGCATGACCCAGCACTGGCTCGATCTGGTGCGCTACGCCGACTCGGTCGGTTACCACGGCGACCAGGAAATCACCGTGTGGCCGTTCCGCGACTGGGTCATCGAGGCCTTCCGCCAGAACATGCCGTTCGACCAGTTTACCCGCGAGCAGCTCGCCGGCGACCTGCTTCCGGACGCCACCCGCGAACAGCAAATCGCCTCCGCTTACAACCGCCTCGGCATGATGTCGGCCGAGGGCGGCGGCCAGGACCGCGAATACCACGCCAAATACGCCTCCGACCGCGTGCGCAACGCCAGCACCGTCTGGATGGGCGTCACCCTCGGCTGCGCCGAATGCCACAACCACAAGTTCGATCCGTTCTCCATCGAGGACTTCTACACCTTCGCCGCGTTCTTCGCTGACATCGCCGAACGCGGCATCTACGGCGGCTCCAACCAGAGCGGGCAATGGGGCGAAATGATGCCGTTGCCGACCCCTGAGCAGGAACAAAGACAGACCGAACTCAACCAACGCCGCGACACCCTGCAGGCCCGCCTGACCACCACCACCCCGGAACTGGCGCAGGCTCAGACCCAATGGGAACAACTCGCCCTGGCCGACCAGTGGCGCCCGCTCGACCTCAGCACCGCCACGACCGTCAACGGCACCGAACTGAAGCCACAGGACGACGGCTCGCTGCTGGCCGCCGGCCCTCGCCCCGAGACCGATTCCTACCAACTCGTGCTCGAACCGGGTCACCAACCCATCAGCGCCCTGCGGCTGGAGGCACTGCCCCACGACAGCCTGCCTCACAACGGCCCCGGCCGAGCCGACAACGGCAACTTCGTGCTCACCGGCATCAGCGCCCGCTGGACCCCGTCCACCCCCGATGCCTCCCCCGACTCCGACGCGGCCACCGACGACCTGCTGACCGGCGCCACCCCGGCCGCGTCCCACGAGCAAACCTCCGGCGCCCGCGGGCCCTACCAGGCCTGGAGCGCCCAGGCCGCGCTCGACCGCGGCAGCAAGGTCGACGTCGCCGGCTGGGCCATCCTGCCGCAAACCGGCCAGGCCAACCACGCCGTGTTCACCCTGCCGGAACCTCTCGAACCCCCGGCCGGGCACTTGCTGGAAATCACCCTCGAGTTCAACTACCCGCACCACAGCCTCGGCCGGCTCCGCGTCACCGCCACCTCCGCCGATCAACCGTCTCTCGACATCGTGACGGTGCCCGACGAGGTGCGCGCCGCCCTGCAGGTCGACCCCGGACAGCGTGCCGACGAACAGAATGCCGCCATCCGCGATCACTTCCTCGCCACCACCCCGCTGCTGGCCGACACCCGCGACGAACTCGCCACCGTCACCACAGAACTGGAGCAACTGGACAAGCAGATCGAACGCATGCCGAAGACGGTCTCGGTCGAGCCACGCGTCACCCGCGTATTCCCCCGCGGCAACTGGATGGACGACTCCGGCGAGGCGGTGCTGCCGCAGGTGCCGGAATTTTTCGTCGCTCAGGGCCTCATCGTGCCCGGCCGCGACAACCACGGAGCGGGTGACAACGGCGACGCCCGCATGACCCGGCTCGACCTGGCCGAATGGCTGACCCGCCCCGACCATCCGCTCACCGCCCGGGTGTTCGTCAACCGCCTCTGGGCCATGTTCCACGGCCACGGCCTGGCCAAGGTGCTCGACGACTTCGGCTATCAAAGCCAGTGGCCCAGCCACCCCGAACTGCTCGACTGGCTGGCCACCGAGTTCGTCGAGTCCGGTTGGGACGTGCGCCACATGTTGCGACTCATGGTCACCAGCGCCACCTACCGCCAGGACTCGCGCCCGCGACCCGAGTTGATGGAGATCGACCCCCACAACCGCCTGCTCGCCCGCCAGCTGCCGTTCCGCCTCGACGCCGAGTTCGTGCGCGACAACGTGCTCGCCGTCAGCGGCCTGCTGGTGCCCGAGGTCGGCGGTCGCAGCGTCCGCCCCTACCAGCCCGAGGGCTACTACGCCATGCTCAACTTCCCCCGCCGCACCTATCGCCAGGACACCGGCGACAACCTCTGGCGGCGCTCGGTCTACACCCACTGGCAGCGCCAGTATCTGCACCCGGCCATGCTGGCCTTCGACGCCCCCGGTCGCGAGGAATGCACCGCCGAACGGGTCCGCTCCAACACCCCGCTGCAGGCGCTGGTGCTGTTGAACGACCCGGTCCACGTCGAGGCCGCCCGCGTGCTCGCCGAGCGCGTCCTGACCGAAGTTCAAGCCGGCCCGGAAGACCCGGACGGCACCACCCGGGCCCGCATCGACCACCTGTTCACGCTGGCCCTCTCGCGCCCGCCCGACGACGCCGAGCGCGCCACCCTCACCGAACTCCACCAGGGCCATCTCGACCACTACCGCGCACACCCTGACGAAGCCGCCAAAGTGCTCACCACCGGTGAACGGCCGCCGGCGCAAGGCCTCGACCCGGTCGAGGTCGCCGCCTGGACCGGTGTCGCCCGCGCCGTGTTCAACCTGCACGAACTCATCACCCGCTACTGATCCGGGCCAATGCCGGACCCGGCCCGAATTCCGCCACCCATCATGAAGTCACACGACTACATCCTCCAGAGCCAGCTGCAGCAGTCGATCAACCGCCGCGCCTTCCTCGGCCGCACCGGCATTGGCGGCGTGGCCCTGGCCAGCCTGCTCAACCCCGCCCTCGGTGGCCTTGCCAGGGCCGGCTCCGGCCCCGTGCTGGACGCCTGCCACATCATCCCCAAGGCCAAGCGCGTCATCTGGCTCTACATGGCCGGCGGCATGAGCCACCTCGAAAGCTTCGACGAAAAACCGGAACTCGCCCGCATGGACGGCCAGGCCATGCCGGCCTCCCTCACCGAGGGCCAGCAGATCGCCCAGCTCCAGGGCAGCGCCCTGCGCTGCATGGCGCCGCAGCACCCGTTCAAGCGCTACGGCAACAGCGGCCAGAACATCAACACCATCTTCGACCACATCGGCAGCCGCTGCGCCGACGACATCTGCATCATCCGCTCGATGCACACCGAGGCCATCAACCACGACCCGGCCCATACCTTCATGAACACCGGCTCGATGATCGGCGGCCGGCCGTCGATGGGGTCGTGGCTGCTCTACGGACTCGGCAACGAAACCGAGAACCTGCCCGGATTCGTGGTCATGCTGTCGACCGGCAACTACGGCCAGGCCCAGCCGATCGCCGCCCGCCAGTGGCACTCGGGCTTCCTTCCCAGCGAATACCAGGGCGTCCAGTTCCGCTCCAGCGGCGACCCGGTGCTCTACGTCAACCGCCCGCCCGGAGTCGACTACCAGCGCCAGGCCGACCTCGTCGGCGCCGTCGGCGCGCTCAACCAGCGCCACTTCGAACAATTCGAGGACCCGGAAATCAGCGCCCGCATCGCCCAATATGAAATGGCCTTCCGCATGCAGGCCAGCGTGCCGGAACTGGTCGACCTCAAGGACGAGCCGCAGCACATCCTCGACCTCTACGGCACCAACGGCGCCGACGGATCGTTCGCCGGCAACTGCCTGCTCGCCCGCCGCATGGCCGAACGCGGAGTGCGATTCATCCAGCTCTACCACCGCGATTGGGACCACCACGGCTCCATCAAGGATCACGTCAAGGGCAGCGCCAACGAGGTTGACCAGGGCACCGCCGCCCTGATCACCGACCTCAAGCAGCGCGGCATGCTCGAGGACACCCTGTTGGTGTTCGCCACCGAGTTCGGCCGCACCCCGATGGCCCAGGGCAGCGGGCGCGACCACCACATGAACGCGTTCTCGATCTTCCTCGCCGGCGGCGGCATCCAGCCAGGCATCACCCACGGCAGCACCGACGACCTCGGCTACCAGGTGGCCGAGGACGGCGTTCACGTGCATGACCTGCACGCCACCATGCTGCACCTGCTGGGCATCGACCACCGCCGCCTCACCCACCGCTTCCAGGGCCGCGACTTCCGGCTCACCGACGTCCACGGCGAGCTGGTGCCCGGCATCATGGCCTGACCGGTGGCCGGGATGTCAGGGGTCGCGGCGCGGCGGATACGCCGTGCCTTCACCGCCCGTCCTTCGCCCCCGCCATGGCAGATGAGGTCACCGGCGCTGCCCGGACAGCGCCGGTTGAAGCCGCATGACCGGCGACGAGGACGGCGCTGCTCCGGCAGCTGCCGAACCAACAACGCGCCCCGCGTCCACCCACCCAGTGGCCCGGAATCTCCCGCCGCCTCCGCACCGCCCCCAAGCCCCGCCGCCCGCTCCTGCGTCAACCGCCCGCAATCGACTCGATCAACCGGTCGCCGCGGCGGCGGATCCCGCGCCTTTGTTCGGCTGACTTGCGCTGCAGATTGCGCATCTGGAACAGCAACCGCCGGTTGGACCCGAGCCGGTCCTCGTTGCGGTCGAGGAAGTGCCAATACAACACCGTGAACGGGCAGGCGTCATCCCCCTCGGCCCGGCCCGGGTGATAGCGGCAGCCGGCGCAGTGGTTGCCCATGCGCTTGATGTAGGCGCCACTGGCGCAGTAGGGCTTGGTGCCGACGATGCCGCCGTCGCCATACTGGCTCATGCCAATGGTGTTGGGCATCGACACCCAGTCAATCGCATCGGCATACATCGCCATGTGCCAGTGATGGAATTTCAACGGATCGACACCGTAGAGCTGGGCGAACAGGCCGAGCACCATCAACCGCTGGATGTGGTGGGCGTAGGCGTGCCTGAGCACGGTCGCCATGGCGTCGCGCACACAGGCCATGTCGGTGTCGCCGTCCCAGTAGAACGAGGGCAGGTCGCGGCCGGCGTCGAGGTGGTTGAGCTTGCCGTAATCCGGCATGTGATGCCAGTAGATGCCGCGCACATACTCGCGCCAGCCGATGATCTGCCTGACAAAGCCCTCAACACTGTTGAGCGGCAGGCCGCGCCCGCGGCGCGCCTCCATCGCCGCCTCCACCACCTCGCGCGGATGCAGCAGCTTGACGTTCATCAGGGACGACAACCGCGAGTGATGCAGGAACGGCTCCCCTTCCCACATGGCGTCCTGCCAGCGGCCGAATCCCTCCAACCGGTGCCTGACAAAGTCCTTCAACCAGGCCAGCGCGCCGCGCCGGTCGACCGGCAGCGACAGGGCGGAGGCATCGCCGGGGTGGTCGCCAAAGCGCGCCGCCACCATGGCCACCACCTGCTCCGTGATCGCGTCGGGTCGCTGGCGTGGCGGCGCCGGTGGCAGGTCGGGGCCCTGGCGACCGAAGGACTCCCGGTTGTCGTGGTCGAAGTTCCACTGGCCTCCCTCGGGGTCACCGTCGTCCTCCATCAGCAGGCCGGTCCGCTTGCGCATGTGACGATAGAAGGTTTCCAGCAGGAACTCCCGGCGCTTGCCCGCCCACTTGGCAAACTCCTGCTTCGACAACAGGAAATGGCTGTCCTCCAGCAACTCCAACTCCAGGCCGGCACTTTCGACGCATTGCTTCAACGCCTGTTCCACGGCATGATCTCCAGGTTCCACCACCGCCACCCGGGCCGGCTTGAGCCGCCGCAGGTCGGCGCCAAGCACGTCCTCAAACCGGCGCCCTCGGTCGCGCCGCCCGTCCGCTGTCAGCTCGTGATAGTGCACGGTCAGACCCGACCGCTCCAGATGCTCCCGATAGTGGCGCATGGCGCTGAAGAAAAACGCCAGCCGGACCTGGTGCGCCGCGAATCCTCCGGTCACGGTCTCGCCCGCCACCTCGGCCATCCACACGGCGTCGCGCCCGTTGTCAAATCGCCGCCACACCGGCGAATCGTGGTCGAGCTGGTCGCCCAGCACCAGATACAGGGTGCCGTCGCGGGACGGCCGGCGGTCGTCATCACGATGAGCCGTCGCCACGGCGGCGCCGCGTTTCCCGCGCTGGGAACGGGTCTCGGTTGAGGAAGTGGATGCGGGCACGAAGGCACTTACGCCTGCCCCGCCCGGGATGGTATGCCCGCGATCTTGTCACGCGTCGATCCAGTGTGCTGTCTCAAAAAATCAAAGAACCTTATTTTGTGCAGATATTTGCCGATCACCACCCTAGGGCGCATGGCGGCGGCGCCATTCGCCCGGGCTCATGCCGGTCTGGCGACGGAACCAGCGGCTGAAGTAATTGGCGTCGCCGAGGCCGACCACCGCGCCGACCTCGCCAATGCTGATGCCGCCGTCGCCCTGCAGTTGCTGCTTGGCCCGTTCCAGCAGCACCGCCGCGCGCAGCTGGCCCAGCGTCAGCCCGCACTCGGCCTTCAGCTGCCG
>SKLO01000625.1 GCA_007123195.1 Verrucomicrobiales bacterium
CCGTGGATGTAGCGGCGCAGCACGTATTCTTCGTCGGTCCAGAGGCTGTGGTCGAGCCGTGGGGTGCGCAGCCAACCGGCGGTGATCACTGCGGCCAGCACTCCGAACCAAAGCCAGGCCCCGCCCGGCAGGCGCTGCCACCAGGGGCGGCGTGGCAGGGGCGGTGGCGTGGCGGACGGGTCGGACGGGTCGGACGGGTCGGACGGGTCGGACGGGTCGGGGTGGCGTGGCGTGGATGTGGGGGGTGGCTGGGTCAGCCACCAACGGGCGCCGAGCAGCAACGGGAGGGTTGCCAGCAGGGCGCCGAGCGAGCCCCACCAGATGCCGATCACGGCCCAGTCCCGGGCGCGCAGGTTGCGGCCGTCGGCCAGGCGTTCAGCGGGGCTGCCGGACCAGGGTTTCTCGGCGCCGATGACGACGGCCAGCAGGGTAACGGCCAGCAGGGCGAGGGCCAGCCACAGCCAGCGGCCGGCGCGGCCGTAGCGCGTGCCGGTTTGTTGCCAGAAAGTTGCCAGCCTGCGCCCTTGGTTCACGACCGCCACCAGACCGCATGCGGGGCGGCATTGCAACCGGCGGACAGCGGGGGCAGGGTGAGGAGTGAGCGATCCGCATCCATCATCTGCGACCGTGGTTGGGAGTCATGCCCTGGTCGTGGGGGAGGGGCGTTGGCCGTTCCGGTCGTCGGGACGGCAGTGGCAGCGGCTTGCGACCGGGTGGATCGTGGCGGCCTTGGTGGGCGGTGGGGCGGTGGCCATTGGCGTCGAGTCGCCGGCCTCCGGGACCTCCGGAGCGGCTGGCGAGGACGGGTTGGGCGTCGGTGCGGTGGAACTGCCGCCGCTGCCGGAAGAGGCGCGGCTGGTGCTGGACGAGGATTGGTCCGACGGCATTGAGGCAGAACGGTGGTATGTGTTCCGGCGGCACTGGGGCGCCGGCAACCACGGGGTGGTGGAGGACAATGTGTGGGTCGAGACCGAGCCGGACGGCGAGGGGGGCGAGCGTCAGGTGCTGGTGTGCCGCGCCCATGGCGATGAATACGAGGGTGAGGTTCGCGGTTTGTGGAACCGTCCGGACCGGGTCGGCGGTGTGATCGCCTCGCGGGAGTTCTTTGCCTCCGGGCGGTTTGAGGTGGAGATGCGGATCGGCCATGCCGGTCGCTTCGCTGGCGGTCCGCCGGACCCGGCGCGGCCGGCCGGGATGGTGCCTGCGATCTGGACCTATGCCGGTCGCACGGTGCGGGTGCCGGCGGACGAGGCCGACCGCTATCACGACGACCAGCCGTTGTATCAGCCGTATTTGCAGGAGTGGGGGCCGGGCAACGGTTTTTACTGGTCGGAGCTGGATTTCCCCGAGTTCGGCAAACAGGGCGACTACCGCCGGGGGCTATACAACACATTCACCAACAAGCGTCATGAGAGCCTTGAGTTGGAGGTGCCGGTGGAATTCGGCGGGGAGTTCCACACCTACGTCAGCGAGTGGCGCACCGATTTGGTGGAGCTGGAGGGCGTCACCGACGGGCAGGTGATGGAGCATGAGGGCTGGTGGTGGATCCGTGATCTTGAAGTGCCGTTTGAGAGCTATCTGGGCAACCCGCTGCAGCGGCTCGGGGCGGATCGCTACGCGGTTCACACCGGCACCGTGGTGCGCCACTGGATCGACGGCCAATATGTCGGGGAGAACCGTCGGTTTGTGCCGTCGATGGCGGCGCAATTGACGCTGGGGGTATGGTTGCCCGACTGGGCCGGGCCGGCGCCGTGGCGGGAATCGCGGGTCAGCTTTGGCCGCATCCGGGTGTGGCAATACGACGATCCCGGCGATGTGCGCGGCATCCTGACCGAGGACGCCGAGGTCAACATCGGGCCGGACGGCGAGCCGATCCGGTGAGGCGGGCCTGGCCGGTTCCGGCGGTCATGCGGTGTTGGGGGAGCCGTCCCGTCCTGGCGAGCCGCGTTCGCCGGACCGGCGTGGAGATGGGGGTAGCGGTGGGTTCGCGGATTGGGGGGCTTTGGATTTTCGCGGGCAACACGCTGGTGGTTTGGTGTGCGCGGCGATGGGAGGAAAGGGGGTCGTTTGGCCTGCGCGGCTCGGCCGGGACGCCTCGCCCTACCCCGCGGGGTCTGCCCGCGGGGGTGGCAAGCCTGCGGGGAGGCAAGCCCGCGGGGTGCTTCGCGCTTGTGAGGCGAGTGAGATGCGTTGGCAACGTTAGGGGCGGCCGGCCGCTGCCGGAGGCAAGGGTGATCATGGCAGGGGGAAAGGGTGACTGGGGGCAGGATCAGCGGCTCGGGCTGGTTTCTGGACGCGCTCCGCAGGGGGCAACGCCGGGAGGTTCGGCCCGGCTGTGTGCCCCGGTCGAACGGGCGGCCCCGGCTGACTTCGGGTGCCCTGTTGCGGGCTGACCTGCCTGCGGTGCGGACGCGCGACGGGGTGCCCGGGGTCAATCGCGGTCGCGCACCTGGAGTTTGATTTCGTCGGAGTTGGCGCGCAGTTCGGGGGCGTAGACGCCCTGGGCGACGGCGGGCAGGGCGCTGAAGCTGCCGGGCGCCTCGGCGCGGAGGCGGTAGCGCAGGGTGTGCTCGCCGCGCGGCAGGTCCCTCACGTAGAAGGCGGCCTGGCGGTCGCGCAACTGCAGGTAGGCGTGCAGCCGGCCGTTGCCGACATGGCCCGAGCGAACGTCGACCGGCTCGAGACCGGCGGCCTTGAGGTCTTCGAACATGAGGTATTCGTAGTCGTTCTTCGACTCGATCCGCAGTTCCACCTCGACCAGGTCGCCGCTTTGCAGTTCGGCCCCGCTTTCGAGCTGGTGGCGCAGGTAGCTTTTGCCGGCCTGCTCGACCACCTGGCCGCGCTGGCCGGCGACGAGGTTTTCGACGTCCACTTCCTCCAGCTTGTAGAACTGCCGCTCGACCTTCACCTCGAGCCCGGTGGCGGTGATGAAGTCCTCAAGGGTGAAGTTGGTCGAGTAGACGTTGAAATACAGCGGCGAGGTGCCGCGGCGGCGGAACTCGACCCGGCGCTCGCCGGCCGCCAGCTCGTCGCCTTCGAGCACGAACCGGTTGGGGGTGCGGAACAGGTTGTCCGGGGTGATGGTGACGGTGCGGGCGATCTCGCCGTCGATCAGCAGGTCGAACTCAAGGTCGACCTCGGCCTCGCCGCTCAGGCGCATGAACAGGGACAGCGCCTCGATGGCCAGCGCGGTGTCGCGGCTGGACTTCCAGTAGCCGGCGTTCTTGCGGTTGTTGAGAAGGAACTTTGCCAGGCCGGCAGCGTCCTCGCCCTGGGGGTCGGTGAGGGCGAGCAGCTTGAGGTAGTGGCTGTTGGTCTCGATCTCGTCGCCCCACCAGAACCAGCGGGAGTGGCCGATGTCGCGCAGGTCGAGGTAGGCGGTCTGGTTTTCGGCGTCGCGCACGGTGAACTGGCCGAGGTTGCGGACGATCATGTCGCGTCGCTCGTTTTCGTTGACCAGGGCGCAGGCGAGGCCGGTCATGGCCTGGGCGGAGTGGGGCAGGTCGAGCCGGTCCTGGTAGAGGCGCGCGCGCATTTCGACCCGGCCTTGGCCGGCTTCGACCAGGGTCAGGTGGACCAGGGCGTCGGCGGCATCGGGCCGGCGCTTGTGGTTGCGATGGTCTTCGGGCAGCTGCATGCGCCGCACCTGGTCGGCCTCGTAGCGCTCGAGCCAGCGGGTGCCGGACTCCAGCGCCTGCGCGTCGACGTTGGCGCCGTTGGCCTGGGCGAGGCGGAGGCCGCGCACCACGGTGGCGGTGGTGTGGGGGGTGGAGCGCTCGCCGAAGCCGGAGAACCAGCCCCAGCCGCCGTCGCGCAGTTGCATTTCGGTCAGGGCGGCCACGCCCTCGCGGGTGAGGCGCGCGACCTCGGCTTCGCTGAACACCGGGTTGCTTGGTTCGCGGTTTCGGTCCCAGCCCCACTGGGCGGCGCGCTCGGCCGGGTCGCCGAGTTCCTGTGGGTTAAGGTTGACGCGCTGCTCGCGGATGTCGTTGAGGTCGAGTCCCAGATCGATGAGCACCCGGTGGGTGACGACGGTGGGCAGGAAGCGGTTGAGGGTCTGGTCGGTGCTGCCGCGGGGGGCGTGGGCGAGGTAGGGCAGGGCGTCGACCAGCGCGCCGGCGATGCTCGGCGACCAGCGGATTTCCAACCGGCTCTGCTCCGGCCGCCGTTGTTGGGGGATGGTCAGGGTGACGAGGCCGTGTTCGTCGTCGGGGCGGACCACGCCGCTCCAGGCCTCGGTCTTGAGCATGCCATGCACATGCACCGGGAAGCTCAGCTCGGCGGCGTCCGATTCCAGTTCCGCCAGTGCCTTCATGCGCACCAGGGCGGTGCCCTCGGCCGAGGCCAGCACCTCGAAGTCGAAGCGGTGCTCGCCGCCGGCCGGGATCTCGATGGATTGCTCGGCGTCGGCGGCGTCGATGAAGCTGACCACGCCGCCCTCGATTTCGGTCGCGCAGCGCACGGTCTGGGCGACGTCGTGGTCGTTGTGTACCACCGCCGACAGCACGATGCGGTCGGTCTGGGTCAGGAAGCGCGGCAGCTGCGGGCGCACGCGCAATTTCTTGCTGGCAACGAACTGGCTGCTGCCGTGGCCGACCGCGGTGCCCTCACCGATGCCCCAGGCGCCGATGCTCCAGGTGGTGAGGTTGTCGGGCACCTGGAAGCTGACGGTGGCGGTGCCGTCCTCGCCGGTGACCAGCGAACCGGTCCAGAACGCGAGGTCGGCGAATTCGCTGCGCACGGTGAACTCTGCCTCGGCCGGGCCTCCATCGGCAGCGGCCTGGCCGACCATCGCGGCCATTGGAGCGGGCGGCGCGGCGTCCATGAGCATGTCGGCTCCGGCCATTTCAGCCACGGCCATTTGCCGGTTGGACCGGAGCATGGCCCCGGGAGCGCCGCCGCCACCGCCGCCGCGGCCGAACATCACCATTTCGTCGTCGGCGGCGGTGGAGCCGAACATGCCGAGGGCGCTCCAGGGCTGGGTGTTGGCGGGATGGACGTTGCCGGTCGGGCGGCTGAGCGAGTGGATTTCCGCGGGCGCATGATGGCGTTTCCAGCCCCAGAAATGCTCGCGGATGTCCGGCGGTGCGAGGCCGCCGGCGATGTAGTCGATGGCGCGGTCATACACCGCCAGCGCGGTTTCACCGACGAACGGCCGGCCTTCGGCATCGGTCAGGCGAAGGGTGAGTTCCATTTCGGATCCCGGCTGCACCTGTTCGTCGGTGGGGATGATTTCCAGATTGAGCACGCGCTCCACCGGGGGCACGGCGATTTCGCGGTTGACGGTGTGGACCTTGGCGTCGCTGACGGTGACCACCTCGACGAACAGGTTCGGCTGGTCGCGGTCGGTGAGTTCGAATTCGAACACGGTGGACTTGCCGTCGAGGGTGAGGATTTCCGGGCGCTCGTAGGTGCCGTTTTCCGGGCGCACGAACAGGGCCACGGTGGCGTTCTCGAGGTCGGTGTTGATCATCAGGCGCACGGTGTCGCCGGGGGCGTATTCGGCCTGTTCGGGGATCAGTTCGAGGTCGTTGAAGCGGAAGCCGTCGGCGGTGAATCCGGCTTCGCGCACGAGCAGCAGCACGGCGCCCTCCTGTTCGACGCCGTCCTCGGTGGTGACGGTGGCGGCGACCCGGAATTGCCCGGCCTGGGCCATGACCAGATCGACCTCGGCGCCGCGGTCGCCGTCGGCCTGGAACTCGATGCGCTCGACTTCCTCTTCGTCCTGCGGATTGCCGTCGGCGTCGTAGGACTGGCGCAGCAGGCGCAGCACGCCCTCGCCTTCGACCGGCTTGCCGTCGGGGGTGCGGGCGTGGAGGTGGAACACGGCGCGGTCGCCGGTCTGGTAGAAGCCGCGCTGGGGCGACACCAGCACCTGGAACGGCTGGCGGGCGGCGATGACCTCGCCGCTGCCGACGATGACGCGGCGCGAGGCGTCGGTGACCTCGACGCTGATGTGGTAGCGGTGGTCGCTGTCGCCGTGCAGTTCGAGCGCTTCGCTGCTGTCGATCTCGATGGTGATGGTGCCGTCGGCACCGATCTCGACTTCGTTTTCGGCCACCAGTTCGGGCGGCTCGGGGCTCCAGGGGATCCAGGGCGGCGGCGGCGGGCGGATGCCCCAGCGGTCAAATCCGGGCCGCCACTCGGCGATCGGCAGCAACCAGCCGTAGCCGCGGCCGTAGAGCCAGTCCCAGGGCATCGGCGGGAACCAGACGTCGCTGTGGCGGTGGCGCTCGATCTTGTAGCTGACGGTGCCTTGTTGCACCGGTCCGCCGGCGTAGTAGGTGGCCGTGACCGTGGCTTCGAAGGCGTCGCCGAGGGTGATCGGATGTTCGGGGGCGTTGACCACGACCTCGAATTCGGGGGTGCGGTATTCCTCCACCCGGAACTGCAGGTTGTGGCTCATGTTGGGGCGCTGGATGGAGGCGTGCCAGATGCCGAGCATGGCGTCGTCGGGCAGTTCGAAGCTGGTGTCGGCGCCGCCGTGGCGGTTGGTGGTGAGGTTGGTCTGCCAGACCTCGTTGCCCTGAGGGTCGCGCAGGGTGAGGGTGAAGGCGGTGTCGGCCAGCGGTTCGGCGTCGCCTTCGCCGTAGCCGGAGGTGCGCAGCCAGGCTTTGATGAAGAGATCCTGGCCGGGCTTGTAGACCGGTCGGTCAGTCACCAGATAGCCGCGTTGCATGCGGTCGGGGGTGGTGCGCTGGGCGCCGGCCCAGACCCGGTTGAAGCCGAGGTGGGCGAGGCGGCCGTCGTCGGTGCGGGCGACTGCCATCCATTGCAGGTTGGCATCGTGCGCGCCCTCGCCGCGCAGGGAGTGGAAGGCGATGCCCTGCTGATCGCTGGTCAGTTGCTGGCGCCGCAGCTCGGTGCGGCGCTGGCCCCGCTGCAGCGGACGGCCCTGTTGCCGGTCAAATTGAATGAACTCAAAGCCGAGCAGGCTGATGTCGGCGTCGGCGACGGGGCTGCCATCGACCGCGTCCTGCAGCAAGTAGAGATTGCCGTCGGCGGCGGGTTTGCGGATCAGCACGGTGTCAGCGATCCACACCAGCAGGGTCGAGACGTTGCCGTCGTCCAGCTCGGCCTCCACCAGCCAGGCGCCGGGTTCATCGAGCGGGGACTCGACCACGATGCGCCGGTCCCAGTGATGGTCGGCCGGTTCGAGGTCCAGCTGCCATTGGTGGCTGGCGTCGCCGAGGAACCTGCGGACGTGACGCCCTTGCTGGCTTTGGCGCTGTTGCTGGACCAGGTAGTGACCGAGTTGTTCAAGCTGGATGCGCTCGTGGTCGAACTCCTGCGGGTTGGACGCGAGGTAGTCGTCGGCGGCCTGAATCAGGCCCTCGATGTCGATCGGGCGGGCGCGGAACCGGGCTTGCTCCGCGTTGCGGAACACGAAGCCGAAGCGGGCGGCTTCACCGGCGGGCTGGGTCATGGTGCCGTCGAAGCGGCCGAGGTTGTTGACGATCTGCCGCAGGGCGTCCCGGCGGTGGTTGTGGTCGCCGGGGCCGTGGCGCTGGATCGCCTGGCGCCAGGTGTCGGCGGCGGTGGCGTATTGCCTGCGGTCGGTGAACAGCCGGGCGAGGCGGTCGTGGGCGTCGGCGGAGACGCCGGCGTCATGGCTGTCGAGCAGCTCGCGGTAGCTGGGGATGAACCGGAATTCGTCGGGCAGTTCGAACCGGCGGATGCCGGTGGCCAGACGGCAGATGGTTTCTTGTTCGGTCAGGGTATGGAGGGTGACGATGCTGTCGCGGCGCTGTTGGTCCTGCTCGTCATCAACCCGCTGCCACCAGCTGCCGAAGTCTCCGCCCAGGGTCGACACGTCGTAGAACGAGCGCCAGGTGTCGGCGATGGTGAGGGCGACGCGGTCGGCGCGGTCGGGATCGGTCTCGGCGGCGCGGTGCATCAGCCAGCGCCAGCGTTGGCCGTCGTTTTCGGCGTCGTCCCAGGACTCCGGCATGGCGAAGAACACCGGCTCGCCGTCCTCGTCGACCGGCAGGCCTTGGCCGCCGCGGCCGTGGACCCGCGGGTTGAGCGGGTCCGGCAGGGTTTCGATGTCGGTCAGGATCTGCCAGCGCCAGGCGGGCTGGGGCGCGGCCGGCATGCCCCAATGACCGCGCATGCCGCGCATGCCGCCGTGGTGCATGCCCATGCCCTGGGTCGGGCGGTTGACCATGTCGGCGAAGTTGAGGTAGAACTCGCCCTGTCGGGCGGCGGGGGCGTTGTCCGGCATCGCGGCCTCGGCTTGCAGGAACAGTTGCAGGGCGCGCACCCGGTCGTGCTCGCTGTGGTCGAGGATGGTGCCGCTGTGATCGGCGCGGCGGAACACGCCGTCGACGATCGAGCCGCTGGAGGGCTGGCGCGGCAGCAGGTTGGCGGCGCGCCACAGCAGCAGCCAGTCGTCGGCGTGCAGGGTCACGGTTTGTTCGATGATGTCGTCGACCTCGCCCATTCGGCCGAGCCGTTGCAGGCAGGCGAGCGCCTGTTCGAGATCGTTGGCGAGGTCGTCGCCGGCGTGGTTCTCGTCGAGCAGGACGGTTTGGAACAGGTCGTAGGCTTCGGCGAAGTTGCCGTCCTGCTGCAGGGCGGCGGCCTTGGCGCGGCGCTGATCGAGCGGCAGGTCGGTGTCGGCCGAGTGGAGGCGGTGGAGGCCGAGGCCGGCGAGGGCCAGGCCGACGGCCAGGGTGCCGGCGAGCAGGGTGAGGAGGGCGGGGGAGCCGGTGGAGGGAA
>SKLO01000154.1 GCA_007123195.1 Verrucomicrobiales bacterium
AGGGTGAACGGTTCGGTCGCGAGTCGCCAGTCGCGGTCCCGGAACATGCCCTCCGGGGGCATGGCGGCGCGGATCTGGCGGGCCCGTTCCATTGAGGTCATTGGTCGCCGATAAGGGCGGCGATGGCGGCTGTCAACCTGGCCGCGGCGGGCGCACATGACGCTTGCATCCGGTGCGGCTCGGGGAATCGTTGTGGTGCTGGTCTGGAAGCCGAGCGCGTTCATGGGAGCGCTGTCGCGACTGCCGAACCGTCGTTCTGATGAAAGCAAAAACCGCCCGTCACCTGTTCACCGCTGCCGTCGTGGCTGCGGGCCTTTTCACCATGAGCCATCCATCGTTACTCGCGGCCGAGCGCGAGATTCCCTATCCGGCGCCCGGCTTGAGCGCGGTCAATCAGGACAATGAAGCCGTCGACCTGGCCGAGGTGTATGCCGCCGGGCCGGTGGTGGTGTTTTTCTATCCCAAAGCCGACACGCCGGGTTGCACCCGGCAGGCGTGCAGCCTGCGCGATGCCTATGAAGACCTGACCGACCGCGGGGTGCAGGTGATTGGTGTCAGCGTCGACGGGGCGGAGGCGCAAAAGGCGTTCGCCGACAAGTTCGAGCTTCCCTACACGCTGCTGGCCGACCCTGAAGGAGCGGTGGTGGAGGCGTTTGGGGTCGAGCGCAGGAACGGTCTGGCGACCCGGCAGGCGTTTCTGGTGCATGAGGGCAAGGTGGTGTGGCACGACGCCAAGGCGTCGACCGACGAGCAGGCGGCCGACGTGTTGAAGGTGCTCGACGAGTTGGGGCTGGCGGGGGATTCCTGAGGATTGCGCCAATTGCCAATGGGCCTTGGCTCCGGCGGACTGTCCGGATCAGGCGCCCGGCTCCGCAGAGGTGGCGCCTTCATTGGCGTCGCCGGTGGTCTCGTCGTCAGTCTCCGCGGCGTGCAGCCGCTCGAGCAGTTCCTCGGACGGTGAGATGCCGCTGACGAACTGGCCCTCGCTGAAGATGGCGTCGTAGATCACGGTGCCGTCGGGAGCGATGTCCACGACCTTGCCGTCCCAGCGCAGGCCTTCCATCATGTTCTCGCAGTAGAAGCGCAGGCTGCCGTCCTCGAACCAGCGGGTGTGGCGGCCGTAGGCGGAGCCGTCCCGGAGCATGGCGTCGAGTTCCATGTTGCCGTTCTCGAACCAGTCCCGCCGGCGCACGTGTTCGCCGTCGTGGTGATCGTTGAGGCGCTGCAGCCGGCCGTCGCGGTCGAACCGCATTTCGGCCCCGTGCAGCTTGCCGTCGCGGTAGAATGCGAAGTAGCGCAGCACCCCCGACGAGCTGATGTCCTGGACCGGCCCGGTGTAGGGTTCGCCGGTGGCTGCCAGCAGGGTGATGCCGTCGTCGTTCTCGCTGACATCATCGCGGGTGGGGAAGCCGGCCACGGACTCCGGTTCGGGTTCACTTCCGCAGCCGATCAGCCACAGCGCCAGCAGCGTGGCCACCGTCGCGAGCATCGGCATGGGGGGGCGCCGGGTCGAACGTGTGCGGGACCCGGGGCGGCGGTGGGTTGAACCGGCTGGTGGCGTGGATTGAGGGGATGACATGCATTGCATCCATGCCACGCGGGGGCTGGAGCGGGCAACCATTTTCGGAGCGCGGCGCTGAAATGGATGCGCAGGGTCCGAAGATATTGCGGCGAGGACGGTATTCCGCCGACCGCTCTGGGGGGCGATTCCCGCTGTTGGTGGCCGGACAAAAGAAAACCGGGCTGGTCCGAAGACCAGCCCGGCATTCCCTTCGCATCAACCTCAACACGTTTGCCTATGCACGCATTGATAAACGACGATGTTGACAGTGTCGCCGTTCACTGGGTTATGACCCGGTGGGCGGCGGTTTGTTCAACCAAAAAGAAGAAATCGGGAAAAAGACGGCCGGGCGGGGGGTGGCCTCGGAGGACAAAAGAAAACCGGGCTGGTCCGAAGACCAGCCCGGCATTCCCTTCGCATCAACCTCAACACGTTTGCCTATGCACGCGTTGATGAACGGCAATGTTGACAGTGTCACCGTTCACTGGGTTGTGACCCGGTGGGCGGTGGTTTGTTCAACCAAAAGGAGAGGAGTTTTGAAAAACCTTTTCCACCGGCCCGGCGCGGCGGCGGCAAGCTCCTGTGAATCACGGACTTAGGCGTTCAATGGCCCATTCGCCATGGCCCTTGGCCCGATAGTTCAAGCGGTCGTGCAGGCGATCGGGCCGCCCCTGCCAGAACTCGATGCGCTCGGCGATCAGCCGGTAACCGCCCCAGAAGGCCGGTCGCGGCGGGCCGCCGCCGCTCTCGGGGTATTGTCGTTCGAGTTGTTGCCGGAGTTCCTCGAGCCATTGGCGGTGTGGAATGACCTCGCTCTGCCGGGACAGCACGGCGCCCAGGCGGCTGCCGTAGGGGCGCTGATGGAAATAGTGGTCGCTGACCGCGTCGTCGACGCGCTCGACCCGGCCGCTGACGATCACCTGGCGCTCGAGGTCGATCCATGGGAACAGGACCGAGGCGCGCGGATTCAGCTCGAGTTCGCGCCCCTTGCGGCTCTGGTAGTTGGTGAAGAACTGCAGGCCGCCGTCGAGGCCCTTGAGCAGCACGGTGCGGCTGGACGGCTGGCCGAGGGTGTCGACGGTGGACAGCACCATGGCGTTGGGCTCGGTCAACCCGGCGTCGACCGCCTCGCGCAGCCAGTGGGCGAGTTGTTTCAGGGGGTCGGGATCGAGGTCGGCGCGGCGCAGACCGGCGCGCATGTAGTTGCGGCGCAGGTCGGCCAGCGGGATTTCGGTTGTCACCGTAGGGTTCATCCCGCAAGATCGAACGCGAACCGGCTGCCCGCAACCGGGGCCGTGGGCGTGACTGAGGTTTCGGAGGCAGGCCGGTGCGGTGGTGCGCCCAGTGCGCGCCATGATTCATTCATGCCCGCCGTGTGCGGCTTCCTGTCGCCCGACCGCTCCAACCGTCATGACCCAACACTCCGCCGCCTGGCTCGACAAGGTGCTTTATCACGAGACGACGATTCTCAGCCGGCTGGACGAGTTGGCCCGGCAGATCACCGAGGATTACCGTCAACGCCAGTTGACGGTGGTGGCGGTGCTGCACGGCAGCCTGTTTTTTGCCGCCGACCTGCTGCGGCGGATCCAGTTGCCGCTGAAACTGGAGACCATCAGCGTCGCCAGTTATCACGGTGGCACCAGCAGCAGCGGCACGGTCCGGTTCAACCAGATCGGGTTGCCGCCGGTCGATGGCCGCGACGTGCTGCTGATCGATGACATCCTCGACAGCGGCCGCACGCTGCACGCGATCCGGGAGAGGTTTCTTGAGGATTGCGCGCCGGCGTCGGTGAAGCTGTGTGCGCTGCTGTCGAAGCGCTGCCAGCGGGCGGTGGAGTTGGAGGCGGACTACGCCGGGTTCGAGATCGGCGACGAGTTCGTGGTCGGCTACGGCTTGGATTACCGCGGTCACTACCGCAATCTGCCGTTCATCGGCACCCTGACCAGCGACGCGATCGCCGGTCGCACCGGCTACGCCGGGGTGGTGTCGGCGTGATCTTGCCGCCGTGGGCTGGCAGTCCGGTTGGGCCGGGCCTGGTGCTTGCACCGCCGGGCAGAGGCTGTTTGGTTGCCGGATGAACGACGTGCGCGTGCTGTATTTCGGGGCCTTGCGGGACCAGTTGGGGCTTGAGGAGGAGTGCTTGCCGCTGGACGGGGAGTGGACGGTGGGGCGGGTGATCAACGAGCTGCAGCAACGGCGGCCCGGGCTGGTGCCGTGGCGCGACCGGTTGCTGGTGGCGGTGAATCTTGAGTATGCGGAGCCGGACGCGCCGGTGCGACCGGGCGACGAGCTGGCGTTGATGCCGCCGGTGCAGGGCGGGTGAAGATGAAGGGGGGCGTTATTGCCCATTGGGGGATCGTGGATCGGCTGCTTGGGCCGATTCCTGGGCTCACCTGGCGGAGGCGGCTTGCCTTGGACTGCGGCAGCCTGCTTGTCCGCCGTAGCGCTTGGGCGAAGGAGGGCTGCCGCTTTCCGGGGAGTAGCCTGCTGCGACCCACCTCGCTTACCAGCGATTCCCGATCCACCCAAACCATTTCAAGTTAGTCGGAAGCACCCACCGTTCAGGCGGACAAACGCCGAACTAACCTGGCAGGCACCAATTGGTAGGGAGGTCAAATGGGAGGCCGGATTGAGGCAATTCAGCCTAGTGTGGTGATCGCGAAATCCCTGGATGAAATGAAGTGATTTAAGTTTTGCCCGCCGGCTCCGGTTCGGTTTCGCCGCTTGACCATGGCTGCGGATGAGCGCTTGATGGTGGGGAGTTGAGCCGGTGTTGTTTGCCGGCGCGTGGTCGCCATGAATGAAGATCGTTCCGCCACCCCGTTTCGTTCCCTTGCCGGGTTGCCGGATGAAACGCTGGCCACCAGCGCGGCGGCTGCGGCGGAGGCGGCCACCTCCGCCGGGCCGGGAGCGGTGCCTCCGACCGGCGCCGACGCCTGGCGGCTGGGGCCATGCCCGTGGCTGCCGATGGTGGACGGTCCTGTGCGGGCCCGCGACGCGGCGGCGCTGGCCGGCGATCGTGGCGAGGCCTTTTATCTGTTCAGTCTGGGATACGCGCAGTCGAAATGGCGCCAAGGGCTCCCGGCGCAGGCGTTGCTGCAGCTGAATCGGGCGATGGGCGCCGATCTGGCGCCCGCGGCGACGGTGCTGGCGGAATGGCCATGCCCGTATGCGGCGGTCGCCTGGATCCTGCGGCGGCGCCCCGATCGGGACGGCTGCTTTCTCGGCAACCCGCGCCGGCATTGGCAGCACTATGCCACCCGCATGGCCGGACCTCGTGCCGAACTTCGGGTCTGGCGATCCTGGGCCTGCTGGCAGCTGGCCTGCGCGCTGCTGCCGGAGGAGGAGTTTCCGCCGGACCAGCAGCAGGTCGAGCGCGAGGGTGTTCGGTTTCCGTCGGCGGACGAAATCGGAGGCCAATTGGGACGGCTTGGCTGGGCGGGCGAGGCGCTGCAGTGGCGGCAGACCCTGATTGCCTGCCGGGCCGGTGCGGCCGGCGAAGCCGCGGAAGGGTGAGGTCGCGGAGTGACTGAACCTGCGTCTATGGGGCGGGCGCGACAACCACCGCGTGTTGCTCGATGATTAGGAAATACCGAATCCCTCGCGGTAATCCTTGCGCAACCAGCGCTCGGCTTCGGGCAGGTTGGGGATGCGCATTTGCTCGGCGTCCCACTCCAGTGTGGGCGCGTTGATGTCGTAGCCGCCGCGGCGGTCGAGGTCGGCGTAGCTGGCGCGGGCGGCGACGGTGCCGAGCAGCACGGTCTCCGCCAGCGGTCCGGCATAGTGGAAGCCGTCGCTGGTGCGCTCGCCGGCCAAGCAGGCGTCGACCCAGACATGCCAGTGGTTGAAACCCTGCTCGCGGGGGTATTCATGGCCGCGGAATTTCTCCTGCGGATACAGGCGCGGACCACCGACGTGAGGCAGCACCACCGTGCCCTCCTCGCCGACGAACAGCGAGCCGGAGCGCGGCAGGTCGAGGTTGTCGGGCATCTTTGCCAGCTGACGCGCCGGCTGGCGCCCGCCGTCGTGCCACACCAGTTTCAACTCGTCGGCGCCGGTGAACTCGGTGCCCTTGAACATGAATTCCACTTCCTGCCAGGCTGGCCAGACCTGGTCGTTGATGCCGCTGTGCACGGCCTTGACCGACAGCGGCGCGCCCAGCCCGAGCGCGGTGTGGACCGGGTCCAGCAGGTGGCAGCCGAAGTCGCCGAGCGCCCCGCCGCCGAAGTCCTGCCAGTCGCGCCAGGAGAACGGATGGTAGCCCGGAGCGTAGGCGCGCATCGGCGCTGCGCCGATCCACAGGTCCCAGTCCAGTTCCCCGGGAGGCGAGGCTTCCGGCAGCGGATCGAGTCGGCGGGTGTATTGATTGCCGCCCACACCGACCCATGAATGCACCTCGCGGATGGCGCCGATCGGGCGCTGGCGCAGCAGGCTGGTGGCCAGCCGGTATTCAATCGCCGAGTGGATCTGGTTGCCCATCTGGGTGATGACCCCGGTTTCCGCGGCCACCTCGCGCATGATGCGTGCTTCCTCGACCGTGTGCGCCAGCGGTTTCTGGCAGTAGACATGCTTGCCCAGGCGCATCGCCAGCAGCGACACCGGCGCGTGCATGTGGTCGGGGGTCGAGACCGACACGGCGTCGACCTTGTCGCCGAGTTCCCGCAGCATCTCGCGGTAATCGGCAAAGTGGGGCACATCGGGAAAGGCCTCGTCGGCATTGGCAAAGCGGCGCTGGTCGACCTCGCAGAAGCCCACGAAAGCGGTGCGCTCGTGGCCGCCAATGTTGCGCACATCGGACAGGCCCATGCCATCGACCCCGACGGCGGCGACCTGCAACCGGCTGTTGAGGTCGCGACCGCGGACCAGGGCGGGCGCCCCAACCACCAGCCCGGCGGCTCCGGCGGCGCCGAGTTGCTGGAGGAAACGGCGCCGGGTCGGGGTCGGACCGGCGGGCGTGGGCGTGGATGCGGGTGTAGGGGTCGGGTCTGCGTTCATGAAGTGAAGTGGTGGCAGAAAACGAGGGCCGGTGAACCCGCCTTTCAGTCGCCATGGCCGCGTGCGGCTGGACGAGCTTGATTTCCGGTCACCGTGGTTGCCGTCGGGCGAAGAATTCGTGTGGTCCGGTCAATGGGCCTCGAGCCAGTTGTCGCCGATGCCTACATCGACCACGACCGGCACTTTGAGCGGCAGGGCCTCCACCATGCGTTGGCGCGTCATGGCGGTGACGGCGGCTTCCTCCCCGGGGGCCAGTTCGAACAACAGTTCGTCGTGGACCTGCAGGATCAGCCGGGTGTCCAGTCCGGCCTCGGCCAGGTCGCGATGCACGGTGATCATCGCCAGCTTGATCATGTCGGCGGCGGTGCCCTGGATGGGGGTATTGATCGCCATGCGCTCGGCCTGGGAGCGCACGGTGTTGTTGGCCGAGCCGATGTAGCGCAGGACCCGGCGGCGGCCGCTCAGCGTTTCGGCGTAGCCGCGCTCGCGCGCCTGCTCGATCGACCGCTTCATGTAGGCCTGGACGCCGGGATATTGGCGGAAGTATTGTTCGATCAAGGACGCCGCCTCGGCGCGCGGGATGCGGAGCCGCTGGGCCAGACCGAAGGCGGAGATGCCGTAGATGATGCCGAAGTTGACCATCTTCGCGGTGCGGCGCATGTCGGGCTGGACATCGTGGGGATCGACACCGAACACGCGCGCTGCGGTGGCGCTGTGGATGTCGAGGTCCTGTTCGAACGCCTCCATCATGGCCGGGTCCTCGCTGAGCGAGGCCATGATGCGCAGCTCGACCTGCGAGTAGTCGGCGGCCAGCAACTTGAAACCGGGCCGGCCGGGAACGAAGGCGGCGCGGATCTCGCGCCCCAGCTCGGTGCGGATGGGGATGTTCTGCAGGTTGGGATCGGACGAGGCCAGTCGTCCGGTGGCGGCGACCAGCTGGTGGAAGGTGGTGTGGATGCGTCCGGTGGCCGGCGACACCTGGGCGGGCAGGGCGTCGACATAAGTGCCCTTGAGCTTGCTGGCCTCGCGGTAGGACAGCACACGCTCGACAATCGGGTGCCGGGCGGCCAGGGTTTCCAGGATCTGCTCGTTGGTCTGATACTGGCCGGTGCGGGTTTTCTTCGGTTTGTCGACCAGCTTGAGCTTTTCAAACAGGATCACGCCGAGCTGGCGGGGCGAGTTGATGTTGAAATGTTCGCCGGCGAATTCGTGGATCTCCGCGGCCAACTGGTGGATGCGATTGCCGAGCGAGGCCGAGGCGCGCGCCAGCGCCTGCTCGTCGATCGCCACTCCGGTCAGTTCCATGTCCACCAGCACCTCCAGCAATGGCGCCTCGATCCGGTGGAACACGTCGTGCACCCCGTGCTGTTCCAACAGCGGCTCGAGCTTGGCGCGAAGCTGCCAGGTGACATCGGCGTCCTCGGCGGCGTAGATCGCCAGTTCGCGGCCGCGCCGGGTCGCCAGCTGACGCATCGCGAAGTCGATTTCCTTGGGATCCTTGAGGTCGCCGATGAGTTCCTTCAGCGGCTGCGGCCGGTAGCCGAGGTAGGCCTCGGCCAGATAGTCCATCGAGTGGCGCTGGTCGGGATCGATCAGCGCGTGCGCCAGCATGGTGTCAAAGAACGGTCCGGCGGCGCGGATGCCGTGGCTTTGCAGGATCGACAGGTCGAACTTGAGGTTGTGACCGATCTTGAGGCAATCCGCGCGGGTGAACATGGGCGCGATGCGTTCGAGCAGGGCGGCCCGGGCCGGCTTGTCGTCGAGCGGCAGCGGCAGGTAGAATGCGCGCTGGTCCTGCCAGCACAGGGCGATGCCCAGGGGCTGGCAGCGGCGCGGGTCGAGCCCGGTGGTTTCCAGGTCGAAGCAGAACGCCGGCTGGGCGCCCCACTCCACCAGCAACCGGTCGATTGCCTCCGCGCCCTCAATGATCCGGTAGTCGTGCCCGACATCGGCCAGTGTGCGGCTGCTCTCGAACAGCATCGGCTGGCTGCCACCGCCCGCGGCCGGTTCTCCCGCAGCGGAGTCCCATTCGCTACCCGCGCCGGGGGCGCCGGCCCGGTGGCGACCGCGGCCGGCCTCGAAATCGCTTCCCAGCAACCGCTTGCCGATGGC
>SKLO01000215.1 GCA_007123195.1 Verrucomicrobiales bacterium
ACTGAGGCCAGGGGCCTGCTCTGGCCTTTCCTTGTAGGCAACACGGTGCCGAATTTGTTGCGGGACATGGGTTGGTGACGTGGATTGCCAGGATACCGTTCCGGTCTACGGTGCGTTTGTGCCTCACCTCATCTCACTCATGAACACAGACCTGGTTTCCGCCGCCGCCACCGGAGTAGTCCGCCCCGAAGATGGCTCACCGAACCCAGAGTCCGGCGCGGGCTCGCGCCCGGCGGAGGACTCGCCATCCCCGCGGTTGACCGGGTGCCGGCGGAGGGCGGCCGGTTTTACCTTGGCGGCGTGTCTCTGGCTCGGGGCTCTGCCCGTGCTGCCGGTGCCGGCAGAGCCCGAAGTGGTGGGCCCGATGGTGGGGCACACCAGCCATGAGCATGCGCACTTGTGGATGCGTCCCGGGGTCGCGGGCGAGGTGGTGCTGGAGGTGTTTTGCGGGGTCGACGGCCAGCAGGTGGCGCGGCTGACCGACGACTCAAGCGAGGCGATGGACTTCACCGTGCGCTGGCGGATCGATGGGCTTGCGGCCGACCATCCGTATCGATATCGGATTTCCTGGGACGGCGGCCGGGTCGGGCAGGACGCCGAGCTGGGGTTCCGCACCTGGCCGGCGCCCGAGCAACCGAGCCGGCTGGTGCTGGCCTTCGGGTCGTGCGCCCACTCGCGGCCGACCGAGATCTACCGCACGATGGAGGCCAAGGGCGCGCAGGCGCTGGTGCTTCTGGGCGACACGCCGTACATTGACAATCCCGATCGGGAGATCAACCGGGCCAAGCACCGGCAATTCCTGACCCAACCGGAGATCGCTTCGTTCATCGCCCGGCATCCCACCTGGGACACCTGGGACGATCATGACTTCGGCCTGAACGACTCGCATGGGGCCAACACACCGACTCGCCTGAGCAACCGGGAGGCGTTCATTGAATACCGGGCGCAGGAGCATTTCGGCCAGCAGGGCGAGGGCATCTACACCTCGTTCCGCGCCGGCGGGGTGGAGGTGTTCATGCTGGACGCGCGGTATTTCGCCCGCACCGAGGCTTCGCCGGTGGATCCGGAGAAGCTCACCTGCCTGGGCGGGCGGCAATGGAACTGGTTGCTTGAGCATCTCGAGCAGAGCGACGCGCCGTTCAAGATTCTGGCAACCGGTCAGGTCTGGTTTGAAAAGGCCAACCGCGAGATCGACCACTGGCACACGTACCGGCACGAGCGCGACGCCTTGTGGGCGTTCATTGAAGAGCGCGGCATTCCGGGTGTCATCCTGATGGGCGGCGACATCCATGCCTCGCGCCACATGATCTGGCAGGGCGCGGCTGGTTATGACCTGCACGAGTTCACGACGTCGCCGCTGCATGAGCGGGTTATCCCCGGACTCAACAGTCCGCATGAGTTCCTGGTCTGGGGCGAGGCCATTCCGGAGATCTTCCTGCGGTTGACCGTCGATACCACGGTGGAACCGGCGGTGCTGGAGGCGGACATGGTCACGATCGACGGTGAGACGGTGTATTCGGTGAGGATCTCGCGCGACGAGCTCGAGCCCGGCGGCGAATGATCCTTGAATACGGGGTGACAGAACGGAGAGATCAGAGAGCCATTCCGGCAGACCTCCGGGCCGGCCTGCCTCAAGCAGGCCCACCCGAACGGGGCCGGTTCAGACTTGCCTTCACGACCCCCAATGGCCCCGTGCCAGCCCTCGCGTCCCGGCGGCGGAATGTCCTTGTGCCCGGTCCAGTTCCGGCAATACTTGGCTGAATGAAGAAGCTCCCTCGTTGGTTATGGCTCGCTTGTGCTAGTGAATTCGTGTTTGCCGCCGGACTGGCGGCGGCTCCGGCCGCTGACAAGCCCAATGTGGTGCTCATCATCTCCGACGAAATCGCCTACTTTGAACCGGGCTTCATGGGGGGCGAACTCATTCACACCCCCAACCTGGATCGTCTCGCCGCCTCCGGGGTGGTCATGCGGCACATGCTGTCCGGCGGCGCCAATTGCGCCACCGCGCGCTGCACTCTGATCACCGGCAAGCATCTTGGCCATGCCTCGGTCCGCGAAAACACCGGCGACATTCCCATTCGCGAGGACGAGACAACGATCGCTGACGTCCTCAAGCCGCTCGGCTACGCCGTCGGCGGCTTCGGCAAATGGGGCGTCGGTGGCCGCGGTTCCACCGGAGTGCCTGAGAAACACGGCTTCGACGTGTTCTTCGGCTATTACGACCAGGTCCACGCCCACACCTATTACCCGCCCTACCTGATTAGAAACAGCGAAGAGGTCTGGCTGCCGGGAAACCGGGGCGGACTCAGGGGCGAGACCTACTCGCAGTATGTCATCCACGACGAGGCTCTGGCTTTCATTCGCGAACACGCGGGCGAGCGCCCGTTTTTCGCCTACCTGCCCTACACCCTGCCGCACGGCCCTTTTACCATTCCCGACGATGACCCCGCGCTCGACTTGTATCGCGACAAACCGTGGCCGAGGGACGCCGTGCTCTACGCCGCGATGACCACCCTGCTTGACACCCACGTGGGAGAAATCCTCGAGCTGCTGGAGCAGACCGGGGTCCGCGACAACACGCTGGTGCTGTTCGGCGGCGACAACGGCGGCGCCGACCGCTTCGCCAGCGACGAGCATCCGCGCGGGTTGTTCAGCGGCAACAAGGACCCTCAGGGCTCGACCGAATACCGCGGCGGCAAGGGTAACCCTTACGAAGGTGCTTTCCGGGTTCCGTTCGCTGTCAGTTGGCCTTCGAGAATCGAGCCCGGGCGCGTCAGCGAGCACCTCGGTTATTTCCCCGATCTCCTGCCAACCATTGCCGAAGCCTGTGGCGCGGAAATCCCCGCTGAAGTCAACGGCATCTCCATTGTGCCGGAACTGATCGGGGACCAGGCCGCCGGACGTCCGCAGGAGCAGCATGAGTATCTTTATTGGGAGCGCGGGGCCTGGACCGCCATCCGCCGCGGCGATTGGCGCGCGGTGTGGACCCGCAGGGGCGGGGAGTGGGAACTTTACAACCTCGCCGACGACCCGGGCGAGTCGAACAACCTGGCCGACCAGCACCCGGGATTGGTGGCCGAACTGTCCGCCCTGGCGCGGGAAGCCCGCGTGCCCGCACGCCCCGGGAGCTACACCAGCCGGGACCTCACGGAGCGCGACCGGCGCGCCAAGGGCGGCAACGTTGATCGGATTCCCGGGGACTGACAGCCCCGGCCACATAGGTGGATTACGTTACCCCATCTCGTCATCAGTCAATAATCATCCTCATGTTGCTGGCTCGTCATAAGTCAATAATCATCCTCATGTTGCTGGCGGTTATCCTCCTGCAATACAACGCCATACGAAAGTATCGCTCAATCGAAGGCCTGGAAAATTGGAGAGTTTTGGACGTTGAGTATTGGATCGGTGAAGATCAGGCTCGTTATACTGCCGTGCTTGCCACGCAGCAAGTATGGGAGGTTAACCAAGGTTTTTGGGTTACGATTAAAAGGAAAGCGGAAGATGATAAAGTGCGACAGATTACCATTACGGACGTTGTAGTCGCAGAGGCAAGCAAGATTCGGTGGGATTCAACGACCCGAACTCTCAATGTGCTGCCTTCATCCAGCAGTCAGCCTGTAACAACCGTCTCCGTGGACACCGATGGCGGGAATTGAAGAATGAATGACACTGGTTCCTGATGAAGGCTACGGGTGGTCAGGGTGGAAGGCGAGACGTGGTCAGCGTGTTGTGGCTGACCCCGGGGAGGAATGATCAGGCTGGCGAGGGAACAGAGAATCGTTCCGTAACACCTCCATCCCGCCCAGACTCCCCGCAGGCATGCCCGAAAAAGTTTCAATCCTCTTTGGCTATCGGCGCCTCGATCCTCTCCAATCCCGCAAGGCGGGAAAGCGCGTCCTGCCGCCCGTCGAAGGTCAGAAAGCGGCAGGACGGAATCTGCAGGGCGCAGGCCACGTGGAAGATGTCCATCGTCCGGCACCCGGTTCGGGGAGTCTCCCTGCTGAGGCGGTGAAATTCCCGGATCAACTCGACGCGGTCGATCTCGGGGAAACTGTAGAGCCCCCGCCTCTTTCGAGCATGAAAATGGCCAAGCTGGTGTTCCGCGTCCTCCTCCGTCCATTCGTTCCGAAAGACCTTGAGGTGGAGCGCGTTCGCGAGTTCGGCTTCCTGGAGTTCCCAAACGGGCAGCGGCTCGTCTTGCCCCGAAACGCAGGACTGAACGAATTCGGACCCGGGCTCAAGGACGTAGAGCTTCACCAGGGCGCTGGTATCGAGGTAGATCACCAGCGTCCCTCCCGATCCGCGTTGACGGCCTCTTGACCCGTCATGCCCCTCGCCGGAATGGCGGTGGCGAGATGGTCTTCCCACTTCAGAATCCGGCGCGGAGCCGCGGCAACGATGCGCACCACCGGCTTACCCCGATTGAGCACCTCGAAAGTCTCGCCGCGGGCAACTTGCTCCTCGATTTCGGCCCATTGCGCCTTCATCTCCCGAACGGAAACCGTCTTCATGGAGGGAAGTTCATCGAAAGATTTCGAACTGTCAACGCTCTGGATTTCATTTTGACTTTCAACAGTCCAAGTCAAGCCCGGGATCGGCCGCCTCCACGGTGTCGTCCGAGACGGGTTGTCAGATGGACCGCGAGGTCCGGTCAGCGTGCGGTGGCTGATCCCGGGGGGATGATCAGGCTGGCGAGCCAGCCGCCGGCCCAGGCGGTGGCGATGCCGATGGGCGCGTAGAGCAGGCCGGAAATCGGGGTGGCCTGGCGGCACCAGACCAGCACCGCGACGCCTAGCACGGCACCGACCATGGCCCCGCGGGCGTGGGCGCGCGGGGTGAACAAGCCGAGCATGAACAACCCGCACAACGGACCCATGACAAAGCCGATGAGGGTGAGGAAGGTCTGCCAGGCCGAGGCGATGCCGGCGGTGGCCAGCAGCAGCGCGCCGCTGGTGCCGAGCACGCCGAGCAGCAGGGTGAGACCGCGCGCCAGCAGCAGGCCTGCACGGTCGCTGCCACGCCAGCCGAGGCGGCGGAAGAAGTCGGTGACCAGGGCGGTGGCGCCGCTGTTCATGCTGGTGGAGATGGTCGATTGGGCGGCGGCGAACACGGCGGCGATGACCAGCCCGGCGAGGCCGGCCGGCAGTTCGCGGGCGATGAACAGGGGCAGCACGGCATCGCTGCCGAGGGTGGGGTCGAGTTGGGCCGGGTGCTGGCGGTAGAACATCCACAGCGCGGTGCCGAGGGCGAAGAACAGCAGCGTGGCCACGGCGGAGAGGCCGGCATTGAGCCAGACCGCGCCCTGGGCCTTGGCGGTGGTGGAGGTGGAGACGTAGCGCTGGACCACAGCCTGGTCGGAGCTGTAGGGGATCAACGAACTGCCGATGCCGCCGAGCACGATGACCCAGAACGCGGCGCCCATGGCGCTGGCGGCGGTGAAGTCGAAGTCGGCCCAGCGCAGCTTGTCGTGGTCGGCCGCCGCCGCGGTGAGCCCGGTCCAGCCGCCGTCAATTTGCGAAAGGATAATGGCCAGGCTGAGCCCGGCGCCGGCCAGCAGCACGATGGCCTGAACGGCATCGGTCCAAACCACCGCCTCCAGCCCGCCGAGGGTGCAGTAGACGATGCTGAGCACGCCCATGATGAGGATGCAGGCCTCGACCTGCAGCGGGGTGACGGCGGCGAGCGCGAGCGCGGGCAGGTAGATGACGACCGCCATGCGGCCGAGTTGGAACACGACGAACGAGGCGCTGGCAAACAGCCGGATGGCGAGGTTGAAGCGCTGTTCGAGGTATTCGTAGGCGCTGGTGAGATTGATCCTGCGGAACACGGGGATGATGACCAGGGCGACCAACGGGGCGCAGATCAGGATCCCGGCATTGATCAGCGCGTAGGTCCAGTCGGTGGCGAACGCCCGGGCGGGCAGGGCGACGAAGGTGATCGAGCTGAGCAGGGTGGCGAAGATGCTGAGTCCGGCGACCCAGCCGGGGACCCGGCCGCCGCCGCGGAAGAAGTCGTCGGTGTTGCGGTTGCGGCGGGCAAACCAGGCGCCGATGGCGGTGACCAGGCCGAGGTAGGCGCCGATGACCAGCCAGTTGACCCAGGCGAACGGGCTGTCGACCGCGGCAAGGCGGATCTGCCACACCGCGTCGGTGCGGACCCGGGGCCGGGACTCGCCGCTGGCCAGCAGCACGCTGTCGCCCCAAGGCACGGCGTGGGTGGTGACCTGGTTGGCGGGCAGGGTGCCGGCCGGGATCCAGGTGTCGGTGATGGTGTGGTAGGCGAACGCGTCGAGCGCGAACCCGGGGTGGTCATCGCGCAGCGCGTCGGCTTGCCCGAACAGGGCACCGCCGTCGCCGGCCAGGGTGAAGATGTGATGGGGACCCAGCGCCGCGGCGGTGCCGGCGGTGACGACCGGGGCTGGCAGGGAAGCGCGCGCCCGCCAGCCGCGATCCGGCCGCAGCGGGTCGAGGGCGTGGACGTCACTCAGGAACTCGACCCCGTCGGGGCCTTCGCGGCGGCCGCCGATGACATACAAGCGCGGGCCGTCGCCGTCGTGCTGGGCGACGGTGACGTGAAACGCGCGCGGGCCGCCGGGCACCGGGGGCAGTTCGTTCCAATTCCACTGCGGTTCGCTGCCGGCGCGGCCGGGTTGACGGCTGAGGCGGAACACGCGGTCGGTGGCGCCGGCGAGGTCGGGCGTGGTGGAGCCGCCGGTGACCAGCACGTCGCCGCCGATGACCGCGGCGGAGGCGAACGCCAGCGGCAGCGGCAGCGGTGGCAGGGCGGTCAGCCCGGGCTCGCCGCGGTCATCGATGGCCAACAGCCAGACCTGAACGAAGGCTTGTTCGCCGTCCTCGCCGCCGATCAGCACGATGCCTTCGGGCAGGCTGGCGACGGCTCCGTAGCCGATCGGTTGTGGCAAGGTCAGGTCGGGCGTGCGCCAGCCGCGTTCGGGGTGGGTCAGGTCAATGAGGTGGATGGTGGAATGCCAGAGCTTGGGATGATCCCAGACCGGCAGGGCGAAGTTCGCACCGCCGGCCACCACAAGATGGTCGCGATGCACGCCGGTGAAGGGTCCGGCCACGCCGATCGGATCGGGGATGGCGGGCAGCGATTGCCACTCGAGCGGGGCCTCAAGTTGCCCGGGTGGATCCGCCGCGGCCGAGGTGGCCGAGGCGGCGGCGGGGGAGGGCGCGGAGGTCAGCAGCAGACCGGCGGTCAAGCTGAGCGCGGTGAGTTGAAGCGGCGAAACCAGGCACCAGGGGCAGGTGGCGACACGGCGCAAGATGGCAGGGGTGAAGGCAGGCATGGCAACAGGGTTCAAACCACGGCCGCCATGGGGGTGGTGGCCCAATGGTCAAATCCGAGGCGGTCGAGCGCCAGATCGATGCGGCCGGTTTGATCGGGGGTGAGCTGGGCCATTGGCAGGCGTCGCGGTCCGCAGTCGAGGCCGTGGCGGTGCATGGGGTATTTGATCGCCGCCTCGCCGCCGTGGTCGACCAGCACGCGGATCATGTCGATGGCCTGGCGTTGCAGGGTGCGCGCGCCTTCGAGGTCGCCCTGGTCGAAGTGTTCGATCAGCCGGCGGTAGAGGGCGGGGGCGAGGTTGTAGGTGCTGCCGACCGCCCCGCGCACGCCGACGGCGAGGCCGGGCAGGAGCATTTCGTCGCGGCCGAACAGGATGTCGTAGCCGCCGCCGGCCACCGCCTGGCAGGCGGCCAGTTGGCTGAGGGCGGGGTCGGTGAACTTGATGCCGCGCAGGCTGGGCAGGCGCGGTCCGGCCTGTTCCAGCAGCTCCACGGGATCGATGCCACCGCCGGTGAGGACGGGGATGTGGTAGTAGTAAAATGGCAGGGTGGGGGCGGCGGCGGTGACTTCGGCGAGGAAAGCGATCAGCTCCTGCAGGCCCAGCGGGTAGTAGAACGGCGGCACGGCCGAGATGGCGTTGGCGCCGCGGGCGGCGGCGTGGGCGGCCAGTTCGCGGGCGTCGGGCAGGCTGGTGTGACCGACCTGGACAATGGTGGTGAAGTGAGGCGGGCAGGCGTCCAGCCAGGCCTCGGCGACCTGCCGGCGTTCGGCGGTGGTCATGGACGGGCCCTCGCCGGTGCTGCCGCAGATGTAGACCGCGTGAACGCCCTGTTGGTCGAGGTGGCGCACCAGTCCGGGCACCAGCTCAAGGCGCAGCTGGCCGCAGCTGGTGAACGGGGTGAACACCGCCGCCACCAGGCCGGTGATCGGGGCTGAAAGATCGGACGGATTCATGAGGGATGGGACGCGCGCCATGCGAATGGGCAATGGACGGCGGGCAGGATGGAATGCAATCGGCGGGCTGGCAAGCAGAGGTGGCCAGTGGTAAATAGTGCCCATTCATGAGTTGTGAGGGGTTCAGGCCGATCGAGTTCGACCGGGTCATCGCCACCCGCAGCGGGCCCAAGCCGGCGCGCTGCCGGGAGTTGGCGCTGCTGCGCGTTGCGCGCGGGCATGCGGTGTGGACGATTGACCGGCAGCGCTGGCGGGTGCGGCCGGACGATGTGTTGTGGTTGTGGCCCGGCCAGGTGTTCAGCGGCATCGACGCCTCGGACGAGGTGCCGGTGGAGGTGGAGCGGTTGCGGTTGCGGCC
>SKLO01000389.1 GCA_007123195.1 Verrucomicrobiales bacterium
CCTGCGGACCGCCCCCCCGCTGCCGACCGGCCTGGTCCCGTGGAAATGGCGGCGACGACTGGCGCCCCGACCTGCCCGGCATCAGACCACGTTTCTGCTTGCGATCGGCAGCCGTGGCACCGATGTCCCGGAGTGGAGCCGGTGGACGGAACCCTTTCAGTATGACAGTCGCTCTCCTCCACTACGCCTACTCCCCGGTGATCGGAGGAGTGGAGACCGTGGTGCGCCGGCACGCCGGTCTGCTGGCCGCCGATGGTCGGCGCGTCAGGGTGGTGTTCGCCGACGGCGGTGGCGGCGCTGAGGTGGCAGGCGTGGAGGAATGCCGCATTCCAGAGTTGTCGGCGCGTCATCCCGAGGTGATGACGGTGCAGCAGCGACTGGCCGCGGGGGTCGGCGCGTCAGGCCGTTGGGGCGGCCGTGACCGGAATCTTTACCAGACCTTGATGGACAAGCTGGCAGACCGGCTCCGCGAGGTGCTGGCGGAC
Organism: Verrucomicrobiales bacterium; assembly: GCA_007123195.1. Taxonomy (GTDB): domain Bacteria; phylum Verrucomicrobiota; class Verrucomicrobiia; order Verrucomicrobiales; family SKLO01; genus SKLO01. Next base: position 486 of record SKLO01000389.1, read on the forward strand.
GCCGATGTGGTCGTCGCGCACAATCTCATGGTGATGCCGTTTCATCTGGCGCTGACCGGGGCGCTGTGGCGTCTGGCGACCGAGGCGGCGAACGGCCCCGCGGCCGGGGCCAGGCATGCCAGACAGCGATGGATCAGTTGGGTGCACGACCTGGCGGCGGCGAGGGCCGGGCACGACCAGCACGGCGACCGCGCCGGCCCCGCCGGCATGCTGTTCCGGGCGCATCCGGCGGTCGACTACGTGGCCGTTTCGGAACTGCGGCGCGAGCAGTCGACCCGCCTGCTGGGGCTGCCGGCTGACCGCTGCCTCGTCGTGCCCAACGGCATTGATGCCGCGTCGTTCCTACCCTCGATGCAGCCCGCTCTGGCGGAACTGGCGGCCCGTGACAAGTGGCTGGCACGGGATCTCGTGCTGCTGCACCCGGCCCGGTTGGTGCCGCGCAAGAACGTCGAATTCGGCATCCAGGTGACGGCCGCGCTGCGCGATGCCGGTGCGGACGTGCGCTATCTGGTCACCGCTGCCGAGGACCCGCACCGGGCTGGTGGCGAGGACCCCTACGCGGCCAAACTGCGGGCCATGGTGGCGGAACGGGGGCTGGCGGCGGAGGTGTGTTTCCTCAGTGACACCGCCCCGGTGGCCGACAGCGATCTGCCGGGCCTGTATGCCATCGCCGACGCCCTGTTCCTGCCCAGCCGCGAGGAAGGCTTCGGCCTGCCCCTGATGGAGGCCGCCGTGGCCAGATTGCCGGTGTTCTGCAGCAACCTCGAACCGCTGGCGGCCATCCTTGCCCAGGGTGGCAGCTTTTTTAAATTGAGCGACAATCCCCTCGGCGTGGCGCAAACTCTGCTCGACTGGTCAAATTCATGGCCGGAGTTCCAAGTTCGAAAAAGAGTGGTCCGCCGTTACAGTTGGGCCCAGATCTATCAACAACACCTGAAACCTTTGTTCCTTTCGGCATGATTGCGGAGCCCCGAGCCACCGACCCCACCGACATCCAACTCATCATCGATGCCTGCCATCCGGACGTGTTCTCCGTCCTCGGCCCGCACAAGCTGGAGGCGGGCGGCCTTGTGGTCCGCGCGTTCCGTCCCGATGCGACCGATTCACTTGAGGTGGTGGACCTTGAAACCGGCACGAGCCACGAGGCGCTTCGGGTGCACTCCGACGGCTTTTTTGAATGCCTGCTGCCCGATGCCGCCCGCCGGTTCCCCTACCTGCTGAAGTGGCGCGACCACCAAGGCCGGCTGCAGGAACTCCGCGACGCCTTCTCGTTCGGCCTGACCCTCGGGGATCAGGACATCCATTACTTCGGCGAGGGCACCCACTGGAGGCTCTTCGATCAGTTCGGCGCGCAAAAGACGACCATCGACGGCGTCGACGGCTTCCAGTTCGCGGTCTGGGCACCGAATGCGCGCCGCGTGAGCGTGGTCGGCGACTGGAATGGCTGGGATGGCCGCATTCACCCCTTGCGCAAGCGCGTCGAGACCGGGGTCTGGGAACTGTTTGTACCCGGGCTCGAATTCGGCTGCCACTACAAGTTTGAGCTGGTGGGTGCCGACAACCGGCTGTTCCTCAAGAGCGATCCGTTCGCCTTCTTCTCCCAGAACGGTCCCGCCACCGCCTCGATCACGTTCGACCTGAAGCGCTACCGCTGGGACGACGAGGACTGGATCCGGCAGCGCCGCGAGGTGAACCCCTACCAGAGCCCGGTGTCCGTCTACGAGGTTCACCTCGGCTCGTGGAAGCGCCGGCCCGAGGAACACAACCGCCCGCTCAGCTACCTCGAGCTGGCCGACGAGCTGATCCCTTATGTCAAGGAGCTGGGATTCACCCACATCGAGCTGATGCCGGTGAGTGAGTTCCCGTTCGACGGCTCCTGGGGCTACCAGGTCGGCAGCTATTTCGCTCCCACCTCACGCTTCGGCAGCCCGGACGACTTCCGCCAGTTTGTCGACCGATGTCACCAGGCCGGCATCGGCGTGATCGTCGACTGGGTGCCCGCCCACTTCCCGAAGGATGCCCACGGCTTGGCGTGTTTTGACGGCACCGCCCTGTATGAGCACGCCGACCCCCGCCAGGGAGAGCACCGCGACTGGGGCACGCTGATCTTCAACTTCGGTCGCACCGAGGTGGCGAACTTCCTCATCGCCAACGCCCTGTTCTGGTTCGAGAACTACCACATCGACGGCATGCGGGTCGATGCCGTCGCCTCCATGCTCTACCTCGATTACTCCCGCGAGGATGGCGAGTGGATTCCCAACGAGCACGGTGGCCGGGAGAACACCGCGGCCATTGCCTTCATGCGGCGCCTCAATGAGCTGGTGTATGAAAAATTCCCCGGCGTCATGATGATCGCCGAGGAGTCCACCGCCTGGCCCGGCGTGTCCAAGCCCACCTCGGTGGGCGGACTGGGCTTCGGCTTCAAGTGGAACATGGGCTGGATGAACGACTCGCTCAGCTACATCGGGCGCGAAGCCGTGCACCGCAAGTATCACCACGGCGAGGCGACATTCTCGATGATCTACGCCTACGACGAGAACTTCTTCCTCGTGCTCAGCCACGACGAGGTGGTTCACGGCAAGCGCTCGCTGTTGGACAAGATGCCCGGCGACCGCTGGCAGAAGTTTGCCAACCTGCGGATGTTCTACGCCTGGATGTTCGCCCACCCCGGCAAGAAACTGCTGTTCATGGGCGCAGAGATCGCCCAGTGGAAGGAGTGGGATCACGCCCATAGCCTTGATTGGCACCTGCTCACCGGCCGCGAGCACAAGGGAGTGCACGACCTGGTGCGCGACCTCAACCAGCTCTACACCGGATCGGCCGCGCTCCACAGCCAGGATCACACCCCCGGCGGCTTCCTGTGGTTGGATGTTGACAACGCCGACAATTCAATCTTCGCCTTCGTCCGCCGCGCCCGCGACGGCAGCGAGGTCTACGTGGTGATCAATGCCACCCCGGTGCCGCGACACGGCTACCGCATGGGAGTGTCGGGCCCCGGCTTCTATCGCGAGATCCTCAACACCGATTCACGGGTTTACTGCGGATCGAACAACGGCAACTCCGGTGGCGTGGACGCCGAACCGGTGGTCTGGCAAGGTCAATCGCACTCGGTGCAGTTGACGCTGCCGCCGCTGGCGACCTTGTTCTTCGAGCGCCAGCCCGATTGATGCGGTGCGGGCTGCGGGCGGGAAGGAAGGGGGGGAGACATCGCGCTTTCAGAGCGGCGGCGGGGTGGAGTGGATGAAATTGGTCATATCTTTTCGCAGCTGACCTGCCGGCCGGCCTGCAGTGCTGCAGGAAGCGGGCCGGACCGGCGCTTTTTTCCCGCGGCCGCTCGAATTTCCTTGGCGCCCGGCCGCCGGATCTGGTATCATTATGCTGCGTCGGATCGGGTAGTCCGGTGCCTCCATCATCCATCATACCCAAACCAACAAAACCAAACATGAAACTGCAAACCAAACCAGTCCGCGGGGGTTTCACCCTCGTCGAACTGCTGGTCGTGATCACCATCATCGCCATTCTGGCATCGTTCGCGGTGCCGGTGTTCAACCGCGTGGTGGCTCGTGCCCAGCAATCCAAGACCGTCAACAACACCAGGCAGATCGCCCTGGCCTGCCGCCTTTTCGCCCAGGCCAACAACGGCATCTTCCCGGTCGGTGTTGAGGGTGTCCCGGCCACCACCTCGGAGGGTGCCTACCAGGCGCTCTTCGACGCAGGTGAAATCGACCTCGAAGCCCTGTTCTGGAACCCGCGTGCGACCCACGCCTGCTCCCAGCAGACGCCCAACGAGGACGGCATCCTGCAGCCCGGCGAAAACGCCTTCGGCTACGTCCGCGGCCTCAACGACACCTCGCCGGGCAACCCGCCGTTGATCGTCGAAGCCTGGACCTCGCAGAACACTTGGGCGACCGACGCGGGACACCCGTGGGAGCGCCAGGTGGTTGTGGCCTTGGTGGACGCCAGCACCAACGTGCTGTCCACTGATACCAGCAACCAGGTCAAGGTGCCGGCCGGCGCCCAGCAGGTGGATCTGCTCAGCACGCAGAACCTCCCGACCGGGGCCGAGTATCTCGACACCGGCGGCAACACCAACTAATCACCAACCTCCGCCGCAAGGCGGTTGCCGGGGTGGCAGGGAAACCTGCCACCCCCTTTTTTTGCTTTGAACAATGTTCAGGAGAACATCATTGTCCCGTTTGCGGATCGGCTGCGATCATGGTCGTAATCTGAAAGCCCCGGCCCACCGGCACGTTTCTAAATCAAGGGCTGCGTTCCGTCACGGAGTCGGGTCCGGGCAGTGCGTTCGCCTTCGCGCCGAAGACCGATGGGGCTGTCCTCCGGCTGCAGACAACCCGCAGGCGTTCCATTGGTTCAATCCCGGGGCACGGCGTTTGTCAGGATCGATCCGAGTTCCCGTTCCGCCGGCCAGCCCGCCAACCCATTGCTTTCATTCATGGTCATCCATCAGCATCACTCCGAGGTTTCCCGCACGGGTTTTCTTTTCGGCCCTGGAAAGCTCCGCTTCGCGGGGCTGGGCGTGGTCCTCGCCCTGGCCGGGTTGACGACGGTCCGGGCGGACAACTATGACGCCCCCGATGCGGCCCAGACACGCACCCATTGGGCGTTCCAAGCCGTGCCCGAGCGGGTGGACGTGCCCGCGACCGGCGACGGTTGGGCGCTGAATGACATCGACCGCTTCATCGCCGCCCGCCTGGACGAAGCCGGCCTGTCGCCCAATCCCCCCGCCGACCCTCTGGTCCTGCTGCGGCGCCTGTCGTTTGGCGTCACCGGACTGCCCCCCTCGCCGGAGCAAGTGAAGCGCTTTGCAGACGGCATCGACGGAGAGGCCTACCGGAAGCTCATCGATGAACTGCTTGCCCAGCCGGAATACGGCGAGCGCTGGGGCCGCCACTGGCTCGATGTCGCCCGCTACGCCGACACCACCGGCGACGGCGCCGACGCCCCGATCCCCGAAGCGCGCTACTATCGCGACTACGTCATCCAGGCCTTCAACGACGACCTGCCCTACAACGACTTCATCCGCGAGCAGATCGCCGGCGACCTGATGGTTGCCGACCACGGCGACGAGCGCGCCCGCGAACGACTCATCGCCACCGGCTACGTCGCCCTCAGCCGCCGCTTCAACAACGGCGAATACCGCGACATGCACCTGGTGATCGACAACACACTCGGCACCATCGGCCGCGGCATGCTCGGACTCACGCTCGACTGCGCGCGCTGCCACGACCACCGCGACGACCCGATCACCATGAACGACTACTACGGGCTGTTCGGTTACTTCTCGAGCACCCAGTATCCGCACGGCAGCACCGAGTCCGGACGCGTGCGCAAGAACTTCGTCGACCTCCCGGGCGGGGGACAGGCCTACTCGGTCACCGACATGCGCGACCCGAAGAAGATCGGCGACGCCCCGATCCTGGAGCTGGGCGAACCCGGCCAGCACGGACCCAAGGCCGGGCGCGCCTTCATCGCCGCGCTGGCCGATGCCACGCCCGACATCCCCGAGGGACAATCCGGCCGGCTGCAGCTGGCCGAGTGGATCGCCTCCGACGACAACCCGCTGACCGCGCGGGTGATGGTCAACCGCATCTGGCAATATCATTTCGGCCGCGGTCTGGTCGCCACCTCCAGTAACCTCGGCCGTGGCGGCGACCTGCCGACCCACCCGGAATTGCTCGACTGGCTGACCCGCGAGTTCATCGACAACGGCTGGTCGGTCAAGCACGTGCATCGCCTGATCCTGCAGTCCGCCACCTGGCGGATGTCCAGCAGCACCCAGACCGCCGCGCTTGAAACCGACCCGGGCAACCGCCTGCTGTGGAAATACCCCCGCCGGCGGCTGGAGGCCGAGCCGATGCGCGACGCGGTGCTGGCCATCAGCGGCTTGCTGAAGCCCGGCGCACCCGAGGGTTCGCCGCTGCCCAAGCCGAACGACAAGAACGAATACAACTACACCCAGCACAATCCGTTCAGCGAGGACTTCGAGTCCGACCACCGCACGGTTTACCAGCCCAGCCGGAGGCTCGGCCGCCCGGCCTTCATGCAAACCTTCAACGGCCCCGACCCCAACGAATGCACCGAGGTGCGCACCGTTTCCACCGTGCCCTCGCAGGCGCTGTTCTGGCTCAACAGCGGGTTCATCGAGCGCAACGCCGACGCCATGGCCGAGCGCCTGCTGCTGGAGGTGGACAACGACGACGAACGACTTGGCCAGGCGTTCCTGCTCAGCTACGGCCGCCCGCCGGCCGACGAGGAACGCGCGGCCATGCTGGCCCACCTGCAAGGCGTGCGCGAGGCGTTGCCCGGCGACCAGCAGGACGCCGACGGCCGCCGCGCCTGGAAGAGCCTGTGCCGCGTGCTGCTCGCCAGCAACGAATTCATCTACCTGGACTGACGCCCCGAATCCCGGCGCCGCCCTCCCCATCATTTCAAACACTGACATCGAACCCTGCCACCCTTGTTCCTGACATGACACCCGAGCTTTTCACCCGCCGCAGCATGCTCCGCCGCACCGCCGCCCTTGGAGGCGCCTGTGCCGGTTACGGCCTGATCAACCGCATGATGCCCTCGCTGGCCTCGGCCAGCAGTGAGATCCATCCGCTGGCCCCGCGCTCACCCCACTTTCCGGCCAAGGCCAAGCGCGTGATCATGTTCTTCCTCACCGGCGGTTTCTCCCACATCGACTCGTTCGATCCCAAGCCCGCCCTGCGCCGCCGCGAGGGCGAGGACCGCCGCCGCGGCAAGAAGATCATGGGCTCGCCCTGGGAAGAACAGCCCTACGGCAGCAACGGCACCATGATGACCGACCTGTTCCCCAACCTGGCCAGGATGGCGGACGAGTATTGTCTGATCCGCTCCATGCACGGGGACCACAACGACCACTTCGAGGCCACTCTGCACATGCACACCGGCTCCAACGGCTCGGCCATGCCGTCGATGGGTTCGTGGATCAGCTACGGCCTCGGCTCGGAAAACCCGAACCTGCCGTCGCACATTGTGTTCGCCCGCAACAAGCCCTACGCCGGCGCCCAGGTCTGGGACAGCAACTTCCTGCCGGCCTACCACCAGGGCATGCGCATCATCCCGGGGGGCAACCCGATTCCCAACCTGCGCCCGGTCGAGGGCACCCTGCCCGACGTGCGCGAGATGGAGCTTGACCTGCTCAACGACCTGAACCGGCGGCACCTGCTGCAGCGCGATGGCGACGGCGACCTCGGCGCCCGCATGCTGAGCTTCGACACCGCCGCCAACCTGCAGGAACTGGCTCCGCAGATCTTCGACCTCGGCGACGAGAGCGACCGCACCCTGGCCGAATACGGGCTCGAGCGCGGCGATCGACGCAGCTTTGCCTGGCAGACCCTGGTCGCCCGCCGCATGCTGGAATCCGGCGTGCGTTTTGTCGAACTCATCGACACCGGTGCCAGCCGCAACTGGGACGCGCACGGCAACATCCGCTCGCACGCCAACCTCGCCAAGGAGATCGACCAGCCGATCGCCGCGTTCCTGCGCGACATGGAACAGCGGGGTCTGTTGGAGGACACCCTGGTGATCTTCACCACCGAGTTCGGCCGCACGGCCGATGGTGGCAACAACGGCCGCGACCACCACAGCCGGTCGTTCTCCAGCTGGCTGGCGGGTGCCGGGGTGAAGAAGGGGTTGGTGTATGGGGCCACCGACGAGATCGGCATGGAGATCATCGAGAACCCGGTCCACGTGCACGACTTCCACGCCACCATCCTGCATCTGTTGGGACTGGATCACGAGCGTCTCACATATCACCACGGGGGTCGCGACTTCCGGTTGACCGACGTTCACGGCCGGGTGGTGGACGAAATCCTCACCTGAGCGGGCGGACCGTGCCTTGTGCTTCACCCTGGCCCGGCGCGCATTTTCGGGTGACAATTCGCCCTCCTTGGAGTATCCAACCGGGTTGCAACCGGCCGGAGTAGCTCAGAGGTAGAGCAACGCATTCGTAATGCGTGGGTCGAGGGTTCGATTCCCTCCTTCGGCTCCAATCTGGTCACTCTTGAGCCATTCCCGCCTGACACCAATTGTTGAACTCCAACGCCAGTGTTTC
>SKLO01000308.1 GCA_007123195.1 Verrucomicrobiales bacterium
CCGCCCCCGTCGGCGTCCGGATGACAATCCGTCGCCCGCTGGCGAAACGCCTCCTCGATCTGATCCGCCGCCAAGGCCGCCAGCGGCGCCAGCCCCAGCAACGCAAACGCGTCATCCTGCCGATCGCCTACCTCCGCCCCGGCCTGGTCGGTGGAGGTGGAGTTGCCATCCCTGCTCGACGGTTCCATCAGGTCAACAAGTCAGGCGGCGAAGCTCTCGCCGCACGAGCACGTGACCACGGCGTTCGGGTTGGTCACCTTGAACCCGCCGCTCTGCAGGTCGTCGGAGTAATCCAGTTCCGACCCCGACACGAACAGCGCCGACTTGGGATCAATCACCACCCGCACCCCGGTTGATTCCACCATGATGTCGCGCGGCGCCGGGCCGTCGACCAGGTCCATCTTGTATTGCAGGCCCGAACAACCGCCGCCGATCACCGCCACCCGCAGCGCGCCGTGATCAATCCGGCCCTGCTTCTTCAGCAGGCCGGTCAGCTTGCCCGCCGCCGGCGGCAGCACCTTGATCAGGCTCTCGTTGCCAATCTTGTAGGTCGTCTGCGTCATGGTCATTCCTCTGGTCGAACCCTTGAACCCTACCACACAACGCCTGCCGCCGCCGCAGCGATTCCACCCTGTCCCGGTCCTCCGCCCGCCTTCGGGCCCGGCCGCACCAACCGGCCCGCGCCCACCGCTCAGCCCTCCCCTGCCCGGTCCGGCATCAATACCGTGGCCACCGCCATCGCCGCGATGCCCTCGCCGCGGCCCACGAAGCCCATCCGCTCATTGGTCGTGGCCTTGATACCCACCGATCGCGGAGCCAACCCGAGCGCCCGCCCGATCGCCGCCCGCATGGCATCGGCATGCGGCATCACTTTCGGACTCTCGGCAATCAGGCTGCTGTCCACGTGCACCAGCCGCGCCCCCAACTCGCGCGCCCGCTCGGCCGCCCGCGCCAGGATGTCGAGGCTGCACATGCCGCTCCACTGCGGATCGGTGGGGGGAAACCAAAACCCGATGTCCGGTTCGCCCAGGGCGCCGAACACCGCGTCGGCGATGGCGTGCGACAACACGTCGGCATCCGAATGCCCGAGCAACCCGCGGTCGGAGGGAATCTCCACCCCGCCCAGGATCAGCGGCCGCTGCCCGGGCGCGGCAAACTGATGCACATCGTAACCGATGCCCGTCCGGGGCAGCCAAACCGTGCTCGCAGCCTCACTCATGACCAGGCCACCCGCCCACCGGCCGCCGCGACCGCGTTTGAGGTTCGAATTGCTTCCATTGCGTTGATTGGATTCGGTCCCATCCCATTCAATCGGCCCCGGTCCGGATCGCGCGGCGCCCAGCCACGACCCATCACGCCCGACCAGGCCATCAGCTTTCCTCGCCAAGATACAGGATCCGTCCGCACTGGCCACAGCGAACGATCGACTTCTCCGCCTTCAACTCCACCAGCGTCGAGCTGATCACCTTCATGTGACAGCCCTGACAAACACCGTGATCCACCGGCACCACCGCGGTGCCGCCCTTGTTGACCAGCAGCCGCTCGTAACCGGTCCGGAGATCCTCACCGATCGCCTCCACGTATTTCTTGCGCTCGCCGATCAATTCCTGCATGCGGGCGCGCACGTTGGCCTCGCGCTGCTTCAGCGCCTCCAGCTCCGCATCGACCAGCTTGCGGGTCTCCGCCAGCCGGCCCTGCGCTTCCCTCAGGGTCACGCGCGCCGTCTCCAGGGTCTCCATGTGGCCCAGCTCCCGCTCCTCCAGCACGCCGATCTCCTTCTGGTAGCGCTCCACCTCGTTGCCCAGCGCGCGGAACTCCTCGTTCTTGCGCGTCTCGAACCGCTGGTCCTCCAGCCGCTGGATCGTGTTGCGCCGGGTGCCGATGTCCAGCTCCAGGTTCTTGATCGCCAGCTCCTGATCGCGCACCCGCGCATGCGCCTCGTCGACGGCGGCCTGGTCGCCCGCCAGCCTTCCCTCGGCCGCCTGCCGCAGCTTGGGCAGGTGATCCAGGTCCTTCTTCAGCGCCAGCAGCTGCTGGTCGCGTTCCTGCAGGATGAGCAATTGCTTGAGTTCGGGCAGCACGGTGGTCGGTGGGTCAGGTGGTGGAATTTCCGTTGGTTGACAAGGCCGAAGCGCGGCCGGTCGGTGGTCTGGCGGCCGGCTTCAATACAACTCCACCGGCGATCGCTTGCCGTCCTCGTCGCTGAGGACGCGGGCCTGTTGTTCTCCCAGAGTGTCCACCCTCAGGCGCCAGATGTCTTCATCGATTTCCCGGAACCGCTGCTCGCTGAAGGCGGTCGGCGGTTTGAGCCGCCGCTTCAATACCTCGACCCGTTCCAGCGCGATCTGCAGCGCCGGTTCGGGCGCCCCCCTGAGATGGTCGCGCGCCTGCTCGACCATCTCCAGCCGGTGACAGATCATCAGCAGGTCATTGCCCGCCAACAGCGCCTGCAGGATGGTCTGCTCGAAGCCCACCTCGTTGAGGATCGCCCCCATGTCGAGGTCGTCGGTCATCACCAGCCCCTCGAACCCCATGCGGTCGCGCAGCAGGCGGGTGACGATGTTGCGCGACAACGACGCCGGCAGCCGCGGCTGGTCGGCGTCGAAGCACGGGTAGTGGGAATGACAGGTCATCAGGCTGTCCAGCTCCGGCAGCAACGCGCTGAACGGCAGCAGTTCCTCCGCCTCCATCTGCTCGACCGGCTTGTGAATCACCGGCAGCTCGTGATGCGGATCCACCTCGGCCGAGGCGTAGCCGGGAAAATGCTTGCCACAGCTGAGAACCCCGCCGCCCCGCAGCGCGCGGTTGAAGACCCCGGCGTTGGTGATCACCTGTTGTGGTTCGGAGCCCCAGGTGCGGCCCCGCAACGAGTTGTCCGCGCTGTCATCCCAGCCGATGTCGAGCACCGGGCACAGGTCGAGATTGAACCCGAACAACCGCAGCAGCCGCGCCGTCAGCTCTCCGTGGCGATGAATCAACGCGGCGTCGCCGCGCGCGGTCAGCTGCACCGCGTTGGGCGGCTCGTTGCCGATGTAGCGCAGGCGCGATACCCGGCCGCCCTCCTGGTCGATGGTCACGATCGGCTCGAACTCGGACAGGTCGCGCAGGTCATCGATCAACTTCCTCAGCTGCGCCGCCGAGCGCAGGTTGCGCGAGAACAGGATGAAACCGCCCGGCTGCAGCGCGCGCAGGCGGCGGGCGGTGGCCGCGTCCAGCTCGGGACCGGGAATCCCGGTGAGCAGCAGTTGACCGAGAAATCGTTCTTCCATAGAGTGGCGGCGACGTCCGCCGATCGCGGGGCGATACCACCGATGAATCTCCTTCACAATGAGAATCTGTCCCGGCGCGCCGTGCTCCAGGGCCTTTCCGCGACCGGCCTCGGGCTGGCGCTCAACGCCTGCCAGTCCGCCGGCGGGCCGGCCAGCCCCGGCGGCGGCGCCCCCGACGGCCCGTTCATGCTCGGCATCGACGTGCTCGAGCGCGACCAGTTCAGCCTCCTGCGCGGCCAGCGCGTCGGCCTGATTTGCAACCAGACCAGCGTCAACGGCCGCGGCACCCACACCCGCCACGTGCTCAACCGCGCCCCCGGCGTCCGCCTCACCGCCCTCTACGCGCCCGAACACGGCGTCGACGGCACCGCCCGCGCCGGCGCCTACGTGGCCAACACCCGCGATTCCTCCACCGGCCTCACCGTCTACTCGCTCTACGGCCCCACCCGCAAACCAACCCCCGCCATGCTGCGCGAGGTCGACGTGCTGCTGTTCGACCTGCAGGACATCGGCTGCCGCAGCTACACTTACATCAGCACCATGGTGCGGGCGATGGAGGCCTGCGGCGAAAACAACAAGCTGTTCGTGGTGCTCGACCGACCCAACCCCATCGGCGGCCTGCGCGTCGAGGGACCCGGCCTCGAATCGCGCTGGGTCTCGTTCGTCGGCCAGATTCCCGTGCCCTATGTGCACGGCATGACCGCCGGCGAACTGGCGCGCATGACCAACGCCAAGGGCTGGAACGACGCCCGCACCCGCCTCAGCGTCGTGCCCATGCAGGGCTGGCGCCGCGGCATGATGTGGCAGGACACCGGACTGCGCTGGGTCCGCACCTCGCCCAACATCCCCCACGCCACCTCGCCCATCTACTACGTGGCCACCGGCATCCTCGGCAGTGCCTCCAACGTCGATATCGGCATCGGCCGCGCCCCGTTCGAATACGCCGGCGCCCGCGGCGCCAATGCCGACGCCTTCACCCGCTACGTGCGCGGCCTCAACCTGCCGGGCGTCCAGGCCGCGCCCTACCAGCACGCCGGCTTCGGCGGCGCCCGGCTGACCATCGACCCCCGCCAGGCCGGCGACGTCACCGCGCTCGGCGTGCTCATGACCGGTGAACTCAACCGCATGACCAACGGCCGCGTCGTTGCCGGACTCAGCGGGGACCGGCTCGACATCTTCAACAAGGTCTACGGCAGCGAACAACTCCACCGCCGCCTCCAGCAGCGCGCCCCCACCAACGACCTCGTCGCCTCCTGGGCGCCTTTCGTCAGAAACTTCCGCTCCGAGCGCCCGCCCTTCCTGCTCTACCGCGCCTGACGCCCGCCCACCGGTCCGCCCGGTTCCCGGGGGAACCCCGCCGCCACCCTGCCGCCGCCTCAAAACCGCCGGGCAACCCAGCCAGCCCACAGCCGCCGCTGCGACAACCGCGCTGCCGGGCTGCCCCTCCACCCTTGCAAAGCCACCAGCCAACCGCAGCGCGCACCCTCACGCCAGCCCGAGCCCGACCGCGCGGCGGACCCGGTCGAGCACCCGCGCCGCCTCCGCCCGGGCGCGCTCGGCCCCGGCGCGAAGCACGTCCTCGACTGCGCCGGGATCGGCCTCCAGTTCCCGCCGGCGCCGTTGCATGGGCTCGAAAAACTCCACGCAGGCCGCCAACAGGCGCTTCTTGAAATCACCGTAGCCAACCCCGCCGGCGCGGAACTCATCCTCCATCCGCTGGTAGTCGTCGGCGCCGGCAAACAATCGGAACAACTGCAGGATCACCGATCCCTCGACCGGCTTCGGCGCCTCCACCGGGGTCGAATCGGTGGCAATCCGGCGCATGATCAACTTCTTCAACGCCCCCGGCTCGGCGAACAGCGGCAGGGTGTTGTCGTAGCTCTTGCTCATTTTCTGGCCATCGAGCCCGGGCACCACCGCCGTGGTTTCCTGGATCACCGGCTCGGGCAGCTTCAGCAGGCCCTCGCCGTAGTGCTCGTTGAACTTGATCGCCAGATCGCGGGTCACTTCGAGATGCTGTTTCTGGTCGCGCCCGACCGGCACCGCGTCGCTGTCATACAGCAGGATGTCGGCGGCCATCAGCACCGGGTAGGCGAACAGCCCGTGCGAGGCCGCCAGTCCGCGGGCGGTCTTGTCCTTGTAGGAGTGGCAGCGCTCCAGCAAGCCCATCGGGGTGACCGTGCTCAGGATCCACGCCAGCTCGGTCACCTCGGGCACGTCGGACTGGCGGAAGAACACCGCCCGCTGCGGATCCAGCCCGCAGGCCAGGAAGTCCAGCGCCACGTCGCGCACATACTGGCGCAACTCGCCGCCGTCGCGCACCGTGGTCAGCGCATGGTAGTCGGCAATGAAATAAAACGCCTCGCCCTGCTGCTGCATGCGGATGGCCGGCTCCATCATGCCGAAATAGTTGCCCACATGCAGGCGCCCGCTGGGTTGTATGCCGGAAAGGATTCGCATCCCCGTCCCCTAACCACGATCCGACCGCGGCTCAACCGCGAATAGGTCCGCCGCCAGCCGCATCGGCCTCCGCCCGCGGGACGGATTTCCCATTGCCCCGCGGCCCATCACAGGCGTATGGTGGATGTGCCGTTCCAAATCCCGCACGGCCCATTCAAAGTCCCAGCCTAGCCGTTTATGCAACTGACCGCCATCAACCCGTTCCCGGACCTGCCCCTGGCTTTCAACGCCACCACACTGGCGCTTTACGGCGCCCTCGGCCTGCTGGTCCTGATCGTTTTCCTGATCTTCATCAAGTTCTTCGGCCTGTGGCTGAGGGCGCGGGTGTCGAACGCCCCGGTGAGCATCTTCAACCTCGTGTTCATGTCCCTGCGGAAGGTGCCGCCGGCCTTGATCGTCGACTCGCGCATCACCGCCGCCAAGGCCGGCATCGAGCTGACCTCGGACCAACTGGAGGCCCATTACCTCGCCGGGGGCAACGTCGGCGAAGTGGTGCTGGCCCTGATCGCCGCCGACAAGTCCGGCTTCAACCTGACCTTCGACCGCGCCTGCGCCATCGACCTCGCGGTCAAGGGCACCACCAAGACCGTGCTCGAGGCCGTCCGCACCTCGATCAACCCCAAGGTCATCGATTGCCCCACCCCCGAGCCCGGCAAGCCGAACAAGATTGACGCCGTCGCCCAGGACGGCATCTCGGTCCGGGTCCGCGCCCGGGTCACCGTGCGCACCAACCTCGAACGCTTCGTCGGCGGCGCCACCGAGGAGACCATCATCGCCCGGGTCGGCGAGGGCATCGTCACCTCGATCGGTTCCGCCCCGTCCTACAAGGACGTGCTGGAGAATCCCGACTCCATCTCGCACCTGGTGCTGACCCGCGGGGTCGACGCCTCGACCGCGTTCGAAATCCTGTCGATCGACATCGCCGACGTCGATGTCGGCGAGAACGTCGGCGCCCAACTGCAGGCCGAGCAGGCCGAGACCGACAAGAAAATCGCCCAGGCCAAGGCCGAGGTGCGTCGCGCCGCCGCGGTGGCCACCGAGCAGGAAATGTCCGCCCGCACCCAGGAAATGCGCGCCAAGCTGGTCGAGGCCGAGGCCCAGGTGCCGCTGGCCATGGCCGAAGCATTCCGCTCCGGCAACCTCGGCATCATGGATTACGCCCGCTTCCGCAATGTCGTCGCCGACACCGAAATGCGCGAGTCGATCGCCAAGGACGAACCACGCAACGAATAACCGCCGCCGGCCACCAGCGCCCCGGTCCACCCGGCTGCCGCGCCCAGCCCGTCGCAGGGCGCGGCGACTGCCCTGCTGACACCGACCGACCACTCCACCACCCCGCCCGCTCATGAACCCGCTCGAACTGCTTGGCGAATACGCCTTCATCATCATCTTCCTGATGATCGCGTTCTTCCAGTGGTTCGTGACCAAGTTCCGCAAGCAGGACGAGGATGTGTTCGAGTGGCCGGACGACGACGACGACAAGTCGCAGCAGGAACGCCAGCAGGAGGATCCGCTGGCGGAGATCCGCCGGCGATTGGAAGATCGCATGGGCGGCGGTGGTGCTCCTCCGCCACTCCCGGCGCCGACCCCCGGCCGACGGACCTCACCGACCCCGGAGCCTCAACCACGGCCGACACCGCGCGCCCAACCGCAACCGGCGGTCCTCGCCAAGAGCGAACAACCCACCCGCCGTGTCGCCGGCGATTACAAGGAACGGGAGCAGAAAGAACGGGAACCCAGGATTCGTCACGCCATCATCACGCGCGAGGAGATCCGCCGGCGGCGGCTGGAAGTCGATGCCCGCACCGAGGCCCTTGCCGCCGCCCTGCCAGCCCCCCGCAGCGCCTACGCCACCGGTCCGCGACCGGCTTCCACCGGCCGCCGCGCCCGGGTGCGCCGCTTCCTCTCCAGTCCCGACTCCATCCGCGATGCCGTGGTGCTGCAGGAAATCCTCGGCACCCCGCGCTCGCGCAAGGCCCTCTGAATACCCGGCCAACCGGGGCTCGGTCGCCGGATCACGCCGGCTTGCCGCCAGCGTGGGCCGAAAACCGGCCGCCCGCCGTGTCCGAACCGGTCCGACGACCGCAAACGGACTGCCGCCGTGGTCGGGGCAATCATCGGGACCGGGACCTGCGCCGGATTGAATTCGGAAGCCATCATTCACCAGTGACGTTACCATCCGCGTGAGAACCCTCTGCATCGGCGACATCCACGGCTGTTTCCAGGCGTTGCGCACCCTGGTGACACGGATTCCCATCCTGGAACACGACCACCTCATCACGCTGGGTGACTACGTCGACCGCGGGCCGGAATCCCGTCAGGTGCTCGACTGGCTGGTCGAGCGCCAGACCGGGGGCACCCTCACCGCCCTGCTCGGCAACCATGAGGAGCTGATGCTCGACGCGCGCCACTCCGAGGACGCCTTGTTCAAGTGGCTCGACTGCGGCGGCGAGGACACCATGCGTTCCTACGGCCTCAAGGATCCGACTCCGGAAGCGCTGCAACAAGCGGTGCCGGAGGAGCATTGGCGCTTCATGACCCGGCTTTGCCTGCCGTGGCACGAGAGCGCCAGCCACATCTTCGTGCATGCCAACCTGCACCCCCACCTGTCGCTGCCCGAGCAGTCCACCGCCGTGCTGCGGTGGATGAAATTCGACCGCACCCCGCCTCACTACTCCGGCAAGATCATGGTTTGCGGCCACACCCCGCAGCCGTTCGGCTACCCGGCCAACTTCGGCCACGCCATCTGCCTGGACACCAAGGCCTACGACCCCGAGGGCTGGCTGACCTGCCTCGACCCCGCCACCGGCCGCTACTGGCAGGCGAACCAACAGGGGAA
>SKLO01000661.1 GCA_007123195.1 Verrucomicrobiales bacterium
ATCCTGACCCTGACCCAGCCGCAAGCGGTCACCGCCCGCACCGGCATCGACGCGATCGCGCACGCGGTCGAGAGTGCCGTTTGCAACAAGCGCACGGTGATTTCCTCCGCCTACAGCAGACTGGCGTTCCGCTTGCTCGACCAGGGGTTCGAGGAGGTGTTGGAGAACCCGGACGACCTGGCGGCGCGCGCGCGCATGCAGCTTGGGTCCGCCTACGCCGGCACGGCGATTGAGAACAGCATGCTGGGAGCGGCCCATTCGTGCGCCAACCCGTTGACCTCGCGCTACCACGTCATCCACGGCGAGGCGGTGGCCGTGATGCTGCCGCACGTGGTGAGTTACAACCGCTCGGCCAACGGCACCGCCGACATCTACGATCACCTGTGCCCGGCCGGCATGGAGTGGCGGCTGCTGCACCTGATGAAGCTCGCCGGGCTGCCGCTCGACCTCGGGTCGTTCGGTGTCGATGCCTCTGAACTGGCGGTGCTGGGCCGGGAGGCTTCCGAGCAATGGACCGCCCAGTTCAACCCGCGTCCGGTCGATGCCGCCGCCTGTGCGGAACTCTACCGGCTGGCGATGCCGTCATGAGCCCTTGGGTGAGATTTCAGGAGGACTTGTTGCCGTCGCTCTTGCCGCGCAGGGTCATGCGCAGGGGCAGCCCCTCGTAGTCGACATGCTCGCGAATGGTGCGTTCGAGGTAGCGCATGTAGCTGTCGTTCATCAGTTCGGGCCGGTTGGCGATCAGCACCACGTGAGGCACCGGCACCGGGCCGGAGCGGTCGGACTTGAGCCGCGAGGCATAGAGCAGGTTGAAGCGCCGGTGCGACTTGCGGTCCTTGGGCGGCGGCATGGCGGCGATGGCGCGCTGCAGCAGGCGGTTGAGTTCGCCGGTGGTCAGCACCCGGCGCGCGGCCTCGGTGACGCGATCGATCGCGGCGAACACCTTGCGGATGTGTTGTTGATAGGCCGCCGAGGTTACCACGATGGGCGCGTATTGAAGGAAGAACAACTCGCGCTGGATGACCTCGCGCCAGTGGTGCACGCGCTCCTTGGTGGGGTTGCGCGGCTCGAACAGGTCGAACTTGTTCAGGACAATGATGCACGGCTTGTGGGCAGCGATGATCTCGGCCGCCACGGTGCGGTCCTGGGCGGTGATGCCGGTGCCGGCATCGATCACCAGCAGGCAGATGTCGGCGCGGTGGATGCTGTTGCGCGAGCGCATGACGCTGAACAACTCGACCGCGGTGTCGACCTTGGTGCGGCGGCGGATGCCGGCGGTGTCGATCAGCAGGTAGTCCCTTGACCCGCGCCGGTAGGGCAGATCGATGGCGTCGCGGGTGGTGCCGGCGACCTCGCTGACAATGGTGCGCTGGTCGCCGAGGATGGCGTTGACCAGCGAGGACTTGCCGACGTTGGGTCGTCCGATCAGGGCGATCTTGACCGGGGCGGCCGGCGGTTTGTCTTCGTGATCGCCTTGGTCGTCCGGGCCGGTGGTGCCGGGCTCCGGCAGTTCGGCGGTCACCCGCCGCTCCAGTGCGGCCAGCCCGCGGCCGTGTTCGGCGCTGACGGCCAGTGGCTGGTCGAATCCGAGCGCGGCGAAGTCGGCCAGCGTCATTTCGTGCTTGGGGACGTCGATCTTGTTGACCACCAGCAGCACGCGGCTGCCGGCGCGGCGCAACAGGCCGGCGATGTCGCGATCGACCGGGGTCAGGCCCTCGTGGCCGTCGACCACGAACAGGATCACGTCGGCGGCCTCGATGGCCAGTTCCGCCTCGGCCCGAATCTGGGCGGCGAACTGGTCCTCCAGTGCGGCGCCGATGCCGCCGGTGTCGAGCAACGTCACCGTGCGCCCGCCCATGTCGCAGTCGGCGGGAATTCGGTCGCGGGTGACGCCCGGCTGGTCGTGGACGATGGCGATGCGCTTGCCAACCAGGCGGTTGAACAGGGCGGACTTGCCGACGTTCGGTCGGCCGACGATGGCGACGGTGGGAATCATGATGCGAACAGGGGAGATTGGGTCGGGGTGGCGACGGGCATCAAACCGCCTGTCAAATCGCCTGGTTTGAGGACCCGGCCGATGTCCCTCACCACGGCGCCGCTGTCAGCCGGGTGTTCGATGACGTGGGAAGTGGCGGTGGCGGGCATGAACTTGGTGCTTCGGCGGCGACGGGAAGGGGCTGAGTGTCAATGACTGTCCGGGCGACTGTCGGACGGGTGCGGGAGTTTGGACGACGATCAGGACCGTCGCAATGCAATCCTGTGGTCGTCAGGCCTGCTGGTCGGGGCTTCCATGGCCGGCGGCATTGGCCTGGCGCAGGCCGGAGGTGAAGTAGATGACGCCTGACACAACGGTGAACACGGCGGCCAGCACGGTGGGATACATGGGGGAAGGGGTTTCAATCAGGAGCATCAGCCAGCCGATGGCCACCATCTGCAGGAAAGTGGCGCACTTGCCGGTCCAATGGGCGCGGATCTCGACCTTGCCAACGAAGTAGTGGACCAGCAGCGAACCGGTGATGATGATGGCGTCGCGCGAGATGATCACGATCGGGAACCAGGTGGGGAAGCGCTGCGGCCAGGTAACCACCGACAGGGTGATGATGGCGGCCAGCAGCAGGCCCTTGTCGGCCAGCGGATCGAGGATCACGCCGAGTCGCGAGCGCTGGTTGAAGCGCCGGGCGATGTAGCCGTCGACGCCGTCCGAGACCGACGCCAGCACGAAGGCCGCGATCGCCGCCCAGCGCCAGGCCTCGACCGGCGCGCCGTCCTTGACGCTCTTGGCGTAGTAGATGGCAAGCCAGACAAAGACCGGGATCATGAAGATCCGGCCGATGGTCACTTTGTTGGCCAAGGTCATGGTGCGATCAGCCGGCGAGCGGACCCGGCGGCGCGCGCAACACTGGGGCGGGGCCCGGGTATGATCGCAATCTAAACCCGCCCCTGGCGGTCTGTCGACCGGTTCTGGTGGCCGGGCGCGGACGCTGGCGTTTCAGTGGCGGCTGTGGGGATTGCGGCGGTCAGGGGATGGAATGGGTGTCGCCCCGGCGAACAACCCCTCCCACCACCTTCGAACCATCCCCCAACCCCCGCCGCCCGCTGGCGCGGCGGAGGGGCGATGTCCTCGTCGGCGGATGCAACGCACTCGCCGACCGGGCATCCGGCCGCCTTGACGCATCGCCGCTCCCGGTTCCCGCGGGCGCCACCTGCCGTCCCTCCCAGGGATTCAGCTTCCGGATCGGAGCAACTCCAACGCCGCATGGCGCACTGTTTCCACGTGCTCCGGCTCCAGGTCGGACAGCAGCGGCAGCGCGGGCCCGGTGTCGGCCAGACCCGCCAGGGCGACGGCCGAGTGCAGGACGCGGATCGGATTGATCCCGTTGCGCAGGTCCTCCAGCGGTTCGAACAAGGTCCGCAACCGCTCGGCCTCCGGCCAGTCACTGGCCTGGAGCGCGCGCAGCATGGCGGCGCTCAGGTCGGGCCGCACACACACGCAACCGGAGGTGAAGCCGGCGAGCTGGAACTCGCGCCAGTGCACGATCGCCGGTTGCTCGCCCATGCCGCTGACCATCAGCCCGGGATCGACCTGACGCACCAACTCCTCCAACAGCGGATCCTGGCGGGCGTCGTCGCGCACGACGGCATACTTGATCCACGACACCCGGCCCTCGGCCACCAGGGCAGCAACATCGGCGGGCTCGAGGTAACCATCGTGCTTCAGATACACCACCACCGGCTTGCCGAACCGGTCGACAAAACGGCGGATGCCGTCGGCCACGCCGGTCGGGGTGGTAAGGCCCTGCTGGGGCAGCACCATCACGGTCGGGAACTCCATTCCGGCCAGCACCTCGGCCTGATCCATCATGGTGCCGAACGCCGGTCCCACCGAGGGAATGACCAGGGTATCGTCCCCGGCGGCCGCGGCCAGTTGCTCGAGGATGTTGCCGTATTCGCGCAGGCTGAGGTGGTAGAAATTGGCGTTGCCGCCGTAGAGCAGCATGTCGACCCCGCCGGCCTCGATGTGGCGGATCAACGCCTGGTTCGGTTCAGCGGCGTAGCGGAGGTTGGCGTCGCGCGCCAGCGGCGGCACCGCGATCACGGAGGAGCGCAGGCGGTCGCGGGTGACAGGAGTGGTTTGCATGACAAGTGAAAGCGGGTTGAAGCAGTTTCTGGCTGCCCGCCGACGCGGGGTGCCGGGCCGGGCCGGGCCGGTCGGCTGGTCGACCGGATTCAACGCCCCGATCGGCGGCGGGTTCAAGTGGCATCTTCGGTCCCGGTCACATCGGCAGGGTCAGCCGGCACCAGGAGATGTCGCCGCCGAAGCACACGTCGACGTCACTGCCGGATTGTCGTGCCCGGTCGCTGTAGCTGCCGGAGTAGTGGAATGTCAGGGCGCCCGGTTCGATGGGGTGGCGTTCGTAGGCCACCGGCAGCGGCGCCGGTTCCGGCCGGCACTCGATCAGGCGCGGCAACCGGCCCGGGTCCCGGTCGTCGTCGTGGCCGGTGTGGGGCAGGTTGACGCTGACGTGGTCGCCGGGCCGCAGCAGGCCGCCGCCGTGGTCCCCGGCCGCGTCCAGCAGTTGTCCCAGCACCCACTCGACCCGGCGGGCGGCGAGGTGCCAGTCGATCGGCCGACCGCGCCGCCGGTAGTGCGACAGCGCCACCGCCGTGACGCCGTGCCATGCCGCTTCGCGCGCCGCCGCCACGGTGCCGGACGCCGCCAGGTCGTGGCCCAGGTTGCCGCCGTGGTTGATGCCGCTGAGAACCAGATCGGGCTGCAGCCGCAGGCCGAACAAGGCCAGCCGCACGCAGTCGACCGGGGTGCCGTCGCAGGCGAAGGCGTCGGGGTCGAGCTGCCGCAGGCTGAGTTCGCGGTCGGTGATGAAGGCGTGGCCGCATTGGGAGTGGCAGCGGTCGGGGGCCACCGTCACCAGTCGTGCACCCGGCAGTGCCGCCGCCGCGGCCGCCCGCAGCGAGGCCAGTCCTTCGGCGTCGATGCCGTCGTCGTTGGTGAGGAGGATGGTCTTGAATCGCATGTCGGTGGGTGCCGGAAGCCACCTCGTCAGGCTGACTTCCCGCGCGCAATGACTCACTCACAAGCGGCCGCCGCCGGTCACTCGACCGGCAGCCAGCGCACGGCGTCGATGATGACGTGGCCGTCGGTGCCTTCGTTGCCGATGGTCACGACCGCCTCACCGGCCTCGAAGGCAAACCTGCCGACGCTTTGGAACAGCCGGTCGGTTTGCGCCGCGCGACGTTGGTTGAGTGCGACCTGCTCGGTGCCGCCGGCGTGGGTGATGGCGACCGGCACGTTGGTGGCGCGGTTGGCGTGGGTGGTGTAGGCCACCTGCACGTCATACTCGCCGGCCGCGGGCAGGGTGGCGGTGAAGGTGGCCAGGCAGCGGCCTTTGTTGGCATCGTTGTCGTGCACGTAACCCCGGTGCACGCCCTCGGTCAGGATGGTCGGCAGCCACGGTCCCTCCAGCTCCGCTCCGGTGTCGTCGACCACGATGCCGTCGATGTCGTCGAGGGACAGGTATTGCCCGCGCGGCGCCGGCCGGCCGCCCGGCAGTTCGAGAATCTGCTTGTCCTCCAGCAGCCGCTCGCGCAGCCGCGCGTAGTCGATCTGCTGCAGCGAGGTCTGCTCCTCGATCGCGTGGGCGGCGGCGGTGGCCGCGCTCTGGCCGAGAATCATGAACACCGGCTCCATGCGGATCGATCCGAACGCCATGTGCGAGGCCGACATCATCACCGGCACCGCCAGGTTCGAGCACTCCTCCTCGCGCGGCACGATCGAGTGGTAGGAGATGGGGTAGGGAGGGAAGCCGCCCACCTGCACGTCGCCCTCGTTGCGCACGTGGCCGTTGTCGTCGACATGGCGCTGGGTGTGGTGCGAGTCCATCGTGTAGGCCGCCATGCCGACGCTGTCCCCGGCATACTCCCGGCCCTGGCAATGATGCTGGGTCATCACGACGCCGGCGATCATCCGCCTGGCCTCACGGATGTACAACTGCCCCTGCCAGCCGTTGCCCTCGGGGAATTCGTCCTTGGTCAGGCCGAAGCGCGAGACCGTGTCGCGCACGTTCCCGGCCATGCGCGGATGGTAGGCGAGCGTCCACATCACGCCCTGCTGGTAGTGCAGGTGCTGGGCGACGATCCGCTCGCGCTCCTCGTAGCTGCCTTCGGGGTAGCCGTAGTTGCCGCCGATGAAGTCGGTGGAAAATCCGAGCCGGTTGTTGGTGTCGGTCTTGCGGTTGGGCATCGCCGAGTTGATCCAGGGCATGCCGGTCTCGCCGGCCTCATAATTGCGCAGCAGCAACTCGTAGTTGCGCTCGTCGTAGCCCTCGGGCTTCTCGAACGGGATGCGGTTGTCCGGGTGGTCGGTCAGGCACATGCGGAAACAGAACGCCTGGATGCGGTGGTCGGAGCTGCCTTCCTCGCCGGGGCCGTCGGGATCAATGTAAGGCAGCAGGCCGGACCCGGGGTCGCCGGGTATGACATACGGGTCGACCCCGGGCACGAACTGGTGGTGGCGCGCGTTGCGGGTCTGCACGCCGTTGAGGCTCTCGCCGTAGACGTCGTAACCTTCGCGGCCGATGGTGAACGACACGCCCGCGCCGGCGAACAGGTCGCCCTCGTAGGTGGCGTCGATGAAGAACCGGCCGCGGAAACGCTTGCCCGATTCCATGATGATCTCGGTGATGCGGTTGCCGTCCTTGACCACGCCTTTCGACACCGATCCCGGTTCCGCCACCCACCAGCCGTTGTCGCGCTCCACGGTGCGGCCCTCGCCTTCGCGCTCGATGCGCTCGTTGTATACCACCGGGATGCCGTCGCGCTCGATCCAGCCGTGGTAGATCGACAGCGCCGCCGACGGTTCGAAGGTCCACATGGTGTCCTCCTCGGGGCCGGTGCGGGATTGGCCGCCGTCGCGGTAGTCCTCACGGTTCTGCCAGGTCCAGTTGTCGTCGTCCTGGTAGTGGACACGCACGGCCTGGTAGAACTCGCGCGAGATGCCGCCGATGACGTTCTTGTTGCCGATGTCGGTCTGACCGAGGCCGCCGGTGGTCAGACCGCCGAGGCGGTCGCTTGGCTCGATGATCACCACGCTCAAGCCCATGCGGACCCCTTGCACCGCCGCGGCGATGCCGCCCGACGTGCCGCCGTAGATCACCAGATCGGCTTCGTGAACCACACCGCCCCCACTGACGTCCGGGGTGGCGGCATCCGCCGCCTGCGATTGCGGTGAGCCGCCAAGCCAGAACAAGGCGGTAAAAAGGGACATCAGGCAGCGTGGCGCCAGGGGGGCAGGGGTTGCGGACATGACCTCTCCCTGCCGGAATCAGGCCGGTTTGTCAAACCGTCGCTGAAGCCGGCCCTCGTTGGCAGCCGGCGGCGCCGGTGGGCATGCCCGCGTGGACCTCCGCCGGCAATGTCCGGGGCGGCAGCCTTCACCCGCGGCTCCTGGAGGCGCCGGGCCTTGCATTCGTCCGGTCCGCGTGAATGCTGAGGGATGGAATCTTGCACTGGTGGGGTCGGTCGCGCACTTGCCCGGGTGCCCGATCGGCGGCGATGGCTTGACGGGTTGATCGCCCTGGCGTGGGGCGCTTGTCTGGCGGCGCCGCCGCTTCACGGCGACGTTGAGGACCCGCCCCTGCCGGCTGGCGTGGAAGCGTCGGAGCTGGAGCCGCCCCGGGTGACGGTCGGGCCACTGACTCAGGCGGCGGTGCAGGAGTCGTTCCGGCTGCTGCGACAGCGCTATCTCTACCGCGGCGACCTCGACCTCGAACGACTCAACCGGTTGTCTCTGGAGGGCGTGCTGGAGGGGCTGGGTCCCGGTGCCGGACTGGTGACCGAGACCGACGCCGCCGGTGCCGGGCAGCCGTGGCCGCTGGCGATGGCGGAGCTGGTGGGGGGCGCGGTCTACCTGCGGCCGGGCAGCACCGCGGACGACGACCTTGAGCCGGCGCGGGAGCAGCTGCGCGCATGGGACGGGCGGCGCCCCTGGCTGGTGGTGGATCTGCGTGGTCGGATCGCCAGTGAAGGCACCGAGCCCGAGCGGGCCCTGGCGTGGCTGGAACTGTTCGTCGGTCCCAACGAGATCTTGTTCAAGCGCACCCACCCCGAGGGCGGGCGGCCGTGGTTGTTCGTCACTGCCGATCCGCCGGTGTGGAGCGGCCGGGTGATTGCCCTGATCGATGCGGACACCGGCATGGCGGGCGAACTGGTTGCCGCGGTGCTGGAACAGCGCGGCGCGATCCTGGTGGGCAGTGCCACCGGCGGACGCACGGTGGACTACGAGGAAGTGGCGGTGGCCGACGGCGTGCGCCTGCGCTTTGCCACCTCGGAACTGCTGCTGGCGGATGACCGCTCGCTGTTCGGCCGGGGCCTGCAACCACAATGGGTGATCGAGGAGGCGCCCGAGGCCAAGCGAAAGCGACTGGCGGCGGATGGTGAGGTCGTGGACTGGTTCATGGAGCGGCCGCGGCCGCGGATGAACGAGCGCTCGCTGGTCGAGGGCGGGCAGCCGGAGCTGGACTGGCGCCTGGCCAGGGCCGCCGGTGAGGAGTC
>SKLO01000495.1 GCA_007123195.1 Verrucomicrobiales bacterium
ACGTTCTTTCGTCCGCAAGCGTCGCAGGCCCAACCGACCGCGTGTTGCCCGCGAGATGGCCAGAGACGCGCAGGCCCGGAAGTTGCCTGTGCTCCGATCTCCACGCCGGTCCGGCGAACGCGGCTCGTCTACCCGCTCCGCGCCGCCCATTGGCCACGCAATCGCCATGCGTCCTCAGGCACCCCGCGCGCAGCGCGCAAGTAGGAACGGCATCCCTGCCGTTCGGCCACGCACACCCCTGACGCCACGGTCCCATCCCGCCGCGACCCTTCGCGACAGGGATGCCGCGGCTGCGTGAACTCCGCCCGCTACACGCATCGCTTCCCTCGCGAAGCGCGCCTAAGGGGGTGAGATTGCCCCCCGGCCAATGCGGGATTCCTGCCGGAGTCATTCGCGTGGCGAAAGGCTCACGGGCAATGGCCGCCGCATCATCCTCACATTGACATGCGGGCGGGACGCCCACGCTCCGCTGCGCCTTTCGCCACGCGCGTAAGGAGGAACGGTGCGGGTGAGCCGCCGAGCCAGGCATTCAAAGACAACCTGCTCTTCGTTCAGCACCCATCTCCCGGGTTGATCCAGGCAAGGTCCCGAAACCGGGCGAACCCTCTGTCCGTGCTGACCAACGTCGCTTGGTGTGTGATGGCAAATGCCGCCAGCCAGGCATCATTCACATCGTTACCGCACAGTTCGTGGTCTGTCACCAAGTAAGCGAAAGTCTTCTCAAAGTCACTCCCTCCCTCGCGGCCTGTGCTTTGGCATTCCGGTAGAGCTCGTCGTCGATTCGCAACGTCGTTTGCACGGGCTCAAGATATGGCGTCCAGGATTTCCGTCAAACTCCCGGCAAGGCCATCGCGGTGATCGGGATGCGGCGCAGCGGGAAATCGTGCTTTCTCTGGCAATGCCAGGGCGACTTGCTGGCTGGGGCTCATCACGCTTGATCCACTCCCCCCCGAACGCCCGTGCCCAACGGCATCCTGGCCACTCCCGCGCTGCCCTGGTTCCTCGGCCAAGCCCCGATTCACCCCGTTCCGGCGCGGCTTTAGGGAAATGTCATCGGAATTTGAATTGATTCCCGCGTGCTGGGCCAGCGGAGGGCTGGTCGAATCGTCAATGGATCTTGGAACTGACCGCTCATCACGCGGGTTGACGACCATGCGCGCCACATGATAGGTCTTGTGTCCCGAGCTTTCGCGCCAACTCAGTCCGGACCGCGAACGCCAACCTCAAACCACCGAGTACCATGAATCGACCCTCTTCTTTATCCCGATCCGACCGTCGAAAGCAGGCATGGCGTTGGCGGTTGGTTGGCTTCGCGGCTTTGGTGGCGGTGGTCCATGGCGCTGCTGCGACCGGGGCACTTGCCGAGGCCGATTCCAGCAAGGCACCACCGGCACCCAACATCGTGTATTTGTTCGCTGACCAGATGCGGGCATCGGCAACCGGGTATGCCGGTAACCCGGACGTGCAGACCCCGAACCTCGACCGCCTGGCCGGGGAGGGCTTGAACTTCCGCAACACCGTCGCGGTTTCCCCGGTGTGCACGCCCTACCGCGCCGCCTTGCTGACCGGCCGCTACCCGACCTCGACCGGCATGTTCCTCAACGACCTCTATCTGCCGGCCGGGGAGCTTACCATGGCCGAGATCCTCGCGGACGCGGGATACGCCACCGGCTACATCGGCAAGTGGCACCTCGACGGGCACGGTCGCGCGGCCTACATCCCGCCCGCCCGGCGCCAGGGATGGCAGTTCTGGAAAGCGGCCGAGTGCGACCATGACAACTACCAGTCGCACTACTTCACCGGCGAATCGGACCAGCGGCGGCACTGGGAGGGCTACGACGCCTTCGCGAAAACCCGGGCCGCGCAGGAATACATCCGCGAGCACGCCGGCGGCGATCGTCCGTTCGTTCTGGTGGTCTCCTACGGGCCGCCGCATCCTTCCTCCCGGCCGGCTCCGGAACCATACCGGGCGCTCTATCCCGTGGATCAGATCGAAGTGCCGCGCAACGTGCCCCCGGACAGGCGCGCCGCCGCCAGACAGGTGCTGCATCACTATTACGCGCACTGCACCGCCCTCGACCATTGCGTGGGCGAACTGCTGCAAACGCTTGAGCAAACCGGCATCGCCGACAACACGATCTTCGTGTTCACCTCCGACCATGGCGGCATGCTGTGGTCGCACGGCCAGCCGCAACATTGGAAGCAGGTGCCATGGAGCGAGTCCGCCCATGTTCCCTTCCTGCTGAGGTTTCCGGCAGTTCTCGGCGCGGAGAGCCGGGTGATCGACACGCCGTTGAACACGCCCGACATCCTGCCCACCCTGCTGGGCCTGGCGGGGCTGGACGTTCCCGGCACGGTCGAGGGCGAGGATCTCTCGCCGCTGCTGCGCGAGCAGCGGGAGCTGCCCGACCGGGCCGCGCTTTACATGTCGATCGCGCCGTTCGTCGGCCAGGGCGATCCCTATCGGGCCATTCGCACGAGCCGTTACACCTACGTCCGGGGGATGGATGGGCCCTGGCTGTTGTTCGATGATCGCGAGGACCCGTACCAAATGGACAATCTGCTGGAAAAGCCGGAGCATGCCGACCTCCTTCGCGAACTCGATGGACGGCTGCAGGCCGAACTGGACCGGATCGGCGATGATTTCCGGACGCCGGAACAGTATCTTGAGCAATGGGGTTATCAGGTCGATGAGCGCGCGACGATCCCCTACTCGCAGAATCCGAGGCCGCCGCAGTCGCCGGCCGCGCCCGTCCCGGAATCGTGACGGACCGGGGAGCCGGCGGGATGGTGCCCGACCACCACTGTTCCCCAGGGATCCTTCTCGACCCCCATTGTGGGAACCGGAAGTCGCGGCCGCCGCTGAAGTCCTGCCGCAACGTTTCAAGCGCGAGGGCTACGCAGTGGCCGGAGCCGGCAAGCTGTTCCACAACCGGGGCAACGCCCGCTACTTCACGAACTACGCCGGCAATTTCGGCGGGCTCGGTCCGTTTCCCGATGAAAAAATCAGTCCTTGCTGCACCGCGTTCACCGACGAACAGGAATTAGTGCCGGAGGATCGTCGTCCAAACCGGAAACGTTTCCGAACCGTATCCGGGCATTTCCACGCGTTCCGAGACACCCGTCGGCGGTTCCTTCGGAAAAGCGTATCCCAGCAAATCCAGGAAAACTCCCCGGCTGGAGTATTGATGATAAACAACCCGTCCTTCGTATCTGGAATGCTCGGGATGGTCGTTGGGAAGCGGATTCGCGAACGGCTCGGAATCGGTGAGCACATACGGGTCGGTTGTGACGAAAATTTCCCCCGATCGCGTATCCTTCATGAGGAAAAAAGGAACCGTTCCCGGCAGAGGCTGGGCGTGCAATTCGAACGCGGGCTTTCCCTCCCCCGTGGTCGCGGGACGTCCGTCTGACATCCAAATCTCTTGAGCCGCGGATGCGTCCGGAACCGGTGTCCAGACTCCGGCTTCGGGAGCCAGCTCCTCGGCACGCCGCCGCACGTCGTCGAACGATCCGGAAACCAAAAACCATCTCGCTGCGAGCGTTCCGCCCGGTTCCAGCCTCGGTTTGGAGATCTGCTCGGTGACTTGATAATCGCGCACCTCCACGTTGCCCGCCGTTCCCCAACGAACCAAGGATGGCCGCGCAGCGCCGGGCGCGCGCAGCTCGGGTTCCGTGCCGAAAACCAATGCCAGGGCGGGGCTTTCCCGCTGGTCCGGATTTCTGACCCACGCCTCCCATCCTCCCGTATCCCGCAGTTTGCGGAGCGCCGTGTCCGCTCCCCAACCGCCTTCGACTTCCTCCCACGTGCCGTCCGGCTTGGACAGGATGGCGTGGGGCAGGGCCGAGTGCCGCACACCGCCCCAGGGGGCGTTGATGTAAGTGATGGTTTGATCGCCAAAATGATGCAGCACCTGTGTCACCTCCAGCGCCCCGCCGCCGAGATCGCGATAGGACGTGTAAATCAACGCGCCGGATTTCCACACGCATGGCGTGCGCGCCTGCTGAGCCCAGTTGACGACGTGGAAGGTCCTGGTCGCCGGATCCCAGTGCTGGCGCAGAACAGGCGAGTAGAACGGGCGATCCACGCTACCGGAATCGATGCCGTCGGACTGCCCTTTCACGTAGATGCCGGACTGGTGGATGAAATACATCAATGGCATGGTTGCCATCCGCTGCTCCCGCCCCTGCTTCTGGAAATCATGAATCGGACGGATGATTTCCTCGACGGTGAGCACCATTTGCCAGACCTCGTCGTTCCATGGGGAATCCAGCCGCTGAGGCGGCACGGACTCACCGAACGGTCCCCGCACGGAATAGAGTTGTCCGCCCTTGCCGATTCCAATGCGCCATCCCTCGCCTTCCATTGCGGCGAGGAACACATCGCGCTCATCCAGTCCATCCGTCCATGTGGAACCGGATGGCTCGAAGGTGCCGACAAACCGCACCTTGCCTTGAAGCGCTTGCAAGCCGCTTTGCGGAATGATTGTGAAGATGGCGGGGACGGGAGGAGCATCGTCTGCGAGCGCCCCGCCGCCGATAGGCGCGGCGAACAGAGCGGCGAAAAGCGCGATGATGGATGGTTTCATGGGATGTTTGAAGGAATTATCAGTCGGAGGCGGTGGGCTCCAGGTAATGCACCCGCAGGTAATAGGCCCCCTGTTCGGCGCGTTGGGGTCCGGGGTTCTGCAGCCAGGTTTTGATGGTGGTGGGGCCGGCTTCGAGCTGGACGCGGAAGGTGGCTCCGGTGTCGTCCTGCTCGAGGGACTGGGTTTCAATCAGGTCGCCGATGCGGAGTCGGGCGCCGATCATTCCCATGGGCTTGTCGAGGTAGGGCGCCCAGCGGTGCAGGCTGATTTCGTAGCTGCCCGCGCGCTCGACGTTGACGGCCCATGGCCCGTTGGCGACTTCACCGCGCCTGATCTGGCCCTGATTCCAGATCGCGTCGCGTTCGCCGGGTTTGATCAACCAGTCGTGACCGGAGAGGGTCATGGGATTTTCACCTCCGCCGATTCCGTAGCGCACGGTTTGTTTCATGTCGGTTTCGAGCGATCTCCACCAGGCTTCGTATTCCGCGCGGAGGTGGGCGACGGTCTCGGGGTGCTGGGCGGCGATGTCGTGTCCCTGGCCGGGGTCGGCCTTGATGTCGTAGAGTTCCCTGCCATCGATGAGCCGCCAGCGCGGGGTCATGACGGCGGAGTTGATCCATTTCGGTGGAAGGTAGGCGCGCTGGACGTGGACGAAGAGGGTGCGCCCGGGCAGGGTGGCCTCAGGTTCGCGCAACACGGGTGCGAGCGAGATGCCGTCGAGCGGCGGGCCGGCGGGTTTCTTCAGTTTCAGCAGATCGACCAAGGTGGGGAGGATGTCGAAGTGGGCGGTGAGATCGGGCACGTCGCGCCCCGTGGTGAGTCCGCCATTCGGCCAGTGCCAGAACAGCGGAACGCGGTGGCCGCCTTCGTAGGCCGAGGACTTCCAGCCGCGCATGCCGGCGTTGTAGTAGGGTTCCCCGGAACGGAAGGTGATCCAGCCGGCGGTGGTGCCGTTGTCGGTCATGAAAACGAGCAGGGTGTTTTCGGCGAGGCCGAGTTCCTCCAGGCGGGCGCGGAAGCGGCCGAGGTTGTCATCGATGCAGGTGATCATGCCGTAGAAGATGGCCATGGTCTCGGACAGGCCGGCTTCAAGGTAGGGGTCGGAGTAGGATTCGGGAACGATCCACGGGTCATGCGGGGCGTTGGTGTGGATGGACATGAAGAACGGCCTGTCGCGCGGCTGTTCGATGTAACGAATCGCCTGGTCGAACCACACGTCGGTGCAGTAGCCCTCGATTTGTGTCCACTCGCCGTTCAGCTTGTAGTGGTCATCGTAGTAGTCGTTTTCCCAGTAGTCTGACGCGTGCGACATCGCTCCACCAGGGTGCCAGAGGGCGTGGTCGTAGCCCTTGTCCTCGGGCCGGCAGGGGTAGTTGTCGCCGATGTGCCATTTGCCGAACAGCGAGGTGTCGTAGCCGTTGGCCTTGAAGACCTCGGCCAGGGTGAGTTCATCGGGGTTGATCATCGTGCGACCGTTGATCGTGTGCCACACGCCCGTGCGCGTCGAGTAGCGGCCGGTGGCCAGCGCGGCCCGGGTGGGCGAGCAGGTGGGGTCGACATGGAAGTCGGTGAAGCGCACGCTTTCCGCGTGCAGGGCGTCCATGTGCGGGGTCTGGATGATCGGGTTGCCATGGGCGGCGATCTCGCCGTAGCCCTGGTCGTCCGTCATGATGATCACGACGTTGGGTTTCGCTGGCTCGGCGGGCTCGGCGGCCGTGGTGATGGTGGCCGGGCAAGCCAGCAGCAGGGCGATGAGGATGGGTGTTTTCATGGCTGTTCTCGCCGCAGGATTTCTGCGGGTGGATGATGCCGGCATGTAGTTCAGCCGGCCGTGCGGTTCGGCAGGTTGCCCCTGAATTTCAGGGTCAACCTTCGAACAACTGGTGCAGCAGGTGGCGCCAGTGGGCGCCCGCCCGCTGGTAGTAGGCGTCGGCGGTGGCGGTATCGCCCGACAGTTCCAGGTAGATGCCCGCCCGCGCCTGGGCCTGGTCGTCGTCGGGCCGGAGCCGGGCCGCCAGGCGCGCGAGCAGGGCGCGATCGGCCGGACTCAGCTCGGCCAGTTGGAACGACGCCGCGGCACCGTCGCCGGCGCCCCTGAAATTCAGGGTTTGGTCAGGGCCGACAGCGGCCAGCCAGACCCGGGTGGTGGCGATGGACAGGTTCATGGTCAGGGACTCGAGCTGGTTGCCGCGGCTGAGTTCGCCGAGCACGGTGAGCAGCGAGGTGTCGAGGGCGGCGAGCCTGTCGGCAGGCAGGCTGCGGGCCTGGCGCGGCCCGGCCGCCGGGGTCGCGGTCGCGGGCGCTGTTGCCGTGCCGGTGCCGGCCGACGGATTGCGGGCGGCGCCGGTGATCTGCAGCCGGCGCTCCTTGAGCGCGAGAATCAGGGCGGCGCTGGCGGTGGGGAAGTTGCGGGTGCCGTAGACGTGGTCGGTGGAGGCGTAGTCGCGTCCTGGCATCACCACAAATCCGCCGTCGTGGGTGTGGGCCATGATGAACCACCACCTGATGCCTTCCATGTAGTCGCGGAAGTCGGCGGGATCGGCCAGGGCGGCGCCGAGGCTGCCCCAGAGCACGTGCATGTGGGTGGAGGCGTGGCCGTCCATGAGGTTGTCCGGACTCTTGGCGCAGCCGGTGGCCATGTGTTCGGCGAGGTAGCCGAACGGCTGGTTGCCGGCGTTGCCGATCGAGTGCGCCAGCGCGCCGAGGCCGGAGCGGCCGTGGTGATCGCAGCCCTGGCCGTTGTGCTCGAACGGCTGGGTCGGCGCCGGCGTGATCGAGGAACGCACCACCAGGCGGGTGGCGCCGCCGTGGTCGTAGACGCGGTTGCTGGCGCGCTCGTCCTCGATCCAGTCGGTGGGCCGGTAGCGCGGGTCGGCGGTGGTGGGCCAGCGGATGGCGTAGTCGCTGATGCCCTCCATGTCGCCCGGGATCGGATAGCCGATGCCCTGTGGACTGCCGGGTTGGCCGGCGTCGTCGCCGGTCAGTTCGATCACCGCGTGATCGACGCCTTGAAACCCGTAACCGATCGAGCCGTTGGGCTGGACCGAGCGCAGGAAGGCCTGGTGCAGGCGGTCGTAGGTGGCGCCGCCGTGATCGAGCCCGGCTTCCTTGAACAGGCTCAGGGCGACCATGGCGAAGCCGCCGGTCATGGACATCGCGCCGTAGCCCTTGGGGCCGCCTTCGGCCATGCGCCGGCGGATGAAAGGGAAGGGCTTGTGCGAGTAGCCGTCCGATTCGGCGTCCTGGGCCTCCATCAGGCAGGTGACCAGGGATTCGATCGCCGGCAGCAGGCTGCGGTCCCGGGTCAGCAGGTAGTATTCCCCCATGACAATGCCGTCGTGGCCCCAGTTCCAGGCGGGAAAGCCGTTGCCGTCGATGGGATCGTAGCGCTTGCTGCCGTAACCGGCCATGATCTGCTGGATCAGGCGGTCGTATTTGGATTCGCCGCTTGCCAGCAACGCCAGCACCGCGGCCGAGTGGGTGTGGGTCCGGTTCTCGAAGCGGCCGGCGCGCTGGTATTCGGCGGCAAGGAAATCGCACAGCTCAATCATGAGCTTGTCGGAGCGTTCACAGTCGAAGGGCCAGGTGGGCGAGAACCGGCCGATCGGCTCAATCTGCAGGGTGACCACCTTTTCGGCGGTTTCGTCGCCGCCGGGCCAGACGATGAGGTCGAGCTTGCCGTCGGCGGCCTGGCTGTCCTCGATCAGCTTGGCCATGTCGCTCATGGGGCCGTCCCAACCGGCGCGCCCGCGGCTGCCGCGACCGAAGGTGTGCGGCACGGTGAGGCGGGTGCCGTTGGCGCCGACCACGATGTCGCCGATCTCGATCAGCTCATGGGCCGGGGAGTCGCGGAACACATACTTGATGGTGAAATACGCGGGGTGCTCGTGGGTGATGCGTGCGCGCAGGCCGGTGGGGCCGACATTGAGGAACCAGCCGGTGCCGAGGTCCTCAGCGATCTCACGGTC